>CAYNYJ010000001.1:0-76819 GCA_964401355.1 uncultured Ectothiorhodospiraceae bacterium
AGGCATGCCGATAATCAGTTGGTATTGCTGTGAAAGTTAACGGGACAGCAGTGACAATAAATATAAAGATTTAAAGGTGTTCCACTTTGAGCAGGCTATCGGTTTTAAAAAACACCTGGTCGTTCAAACGCATCATAAAACTGGGGAGAAATTAAGCTTGGCTACCCTGAATGGTACTGCGCGACATCTAAAGACTTTTATTCAATGATTGTCACAAGAAACAGGGTATAAATCGCGCATTAAGTATTCTGATGCTGAGTATTTTAATCTCTCCGAAAAGGAGTCTCGTACCGCAAAGGCAAAACGCCAACGGCCTGTAGCCAGTGTTGAACAGATAAAGCATGTTTTGACGGTGATGCCGAACGGCACGGCCATTGAAAAGCGTGATCGAGCATTGATCGCATTCACTTTGTTATCGGGCGCAAGGGATAGTGCTATTGCTTCACTGAAAATAAAGCACATCGATTTTAACGCGGATACGCTCTATCAAGATGCCAGGGAGGTTAATACCAAATTCAGTAAAACTTTTACCACCTGCTTTTTCCCTGTGGGTAATGATGTGCGCGATATTATTTTTCAGTGGGTGGAATACCTGAAGAGTGAATGCTTGATGGGAAACGATGAACCACTCTTTCCTAAAACGGAAATGGGCCAGGGTATTGATAATAACTTTCAGGTTGTTGGGTTATCACGCGAGCACTGGAGCAGTGCTGCTGCTATACGCAAAATATTCAAAGACGCTTTTTCACTGGCTGAATTGCCGAGCTTTAACCCGCATAGTTTCCGTAATACCTTAACGGTATTGGGTGAGAGCTTGTGTCATTCCGCTGAAGAATTTAAAGCCTGGAGCCAGAATCTAGGTCACGAAGGGGTGCTAACTACTTTTTACAGCTATGGCGAAGTCCAGGAAAGTAGGCAGATCGATATTTTTAAGCAGCTAAAGGAGCCACGTACTGGGGTGGTTTCTTCTGATGTTTCAGAATTGGCTCGGGCTTTAGCACAAGAAATGGCAAATCAGTCGAATGTTAGCTAACGACTGCCTATTAATGTTAGTGATTTTTTACTTGCCAGAGTCATATTGCCAGTGGCTGCTTTTTCAATATGCTCGCTCCACCATTGCATCAAGGGTTTGCGGCGTTCTAAATAGATGGCTCGATTATATGCGTTTCTTACTTCATCTTTACCGGTATGAGCAAGAGCGGCTTCGATAACGTCAGGATCAAAGCCTTCTTCATTAAAAATGGTGCTGGCGAGCGAGCGCAAGCCGTGAGCGACGAGCTGATTTCCAAAACCCATACGTTTTAGTGCCATATTGGCTGTGCTGGCGTTCGTGTGTTTCTTCAGGTTGCTATTAGACGGAAAAATGTAGTCGCTTCGTGAGCTGATGGGCTTCATGACTTCAAGTAAACCAAGGGCATGAATTGATAAAGGCACGACATGAGGTTTTTTACTCTTCATGCGTTCCGCCGGTAAATTCCATAAACTGCTTTCAAAATCTATTTCATCCCAGCGCGCACCGGCTGCTTCACTTGGCCTGACCATCGTGTGCAATTGCCATTCAATGACGCAACGGGTTGTGGTTTTAATGCTGGCAAAAGCTAGGGTTTTCAGTAAGTCCGGTAACTGTTCAGGCTTGAGAGTGGGCAGGTGTTGTTTGACGGGTGCTTGGTAAGCCTTGTTGATCCCCGCGAGTGGGTTGTTATCGACCAGACCGGTATTGACCGCATAAATCATGATCTCATTAAGGCGTTGGCATAATCGTTTAACGGTTTCCAGATTGCCTTTAGCGGCGATGGGGTTTATGACATCGATTGTCTTTACCGCTGAAATTCCGTGGATGGGTATTTTGCCGAGACTGGGGAAGATATGCAGTTCCAGTGAGCGCCAAGTGTCTGTGGCGTGGACAGCTGATATTTTGGCCTTTTTAACGTCCAGCCATTTTGTGGCGACATGCTTAAGCGTATTGCTGAGCGCCGTTCCGCTTAAACGGTTTTCTTCATCACGGTGTTCTTTCGGGTCAATATTTTTGGCCAGCAATTCTCTTGCCGATTTTCGTTTACCCCGCGCCTCTGCCAGTGACAATTCAGGGAATGCGCCAAAACTCAGGCAAGTACGTTTTTTGGTGTATGGCCGGTGGTAATCGAATAACCACAATTTAGAGCCATTGGGTTTGATTCGTAACTGAAGCCCGCCACCATCCGAGAGGGTGTAAATCTTGCCCCTGGCTTTTGCCTGCTTAACTTCTGTGTTGGTGAGTGGTTTGGTGATTCTAGCCATTTTAGTAGTACCGTTTTTAGTAGTGCTGGCATGGTACTACAATGAGTACTACTAAAAAAGCGGGTTCTACTGGGATGATCTAGTACGCTATAGGCGGCAAAACAAGGCTAAATCATTGTTTTAAGGCACAAAAAAAGCCGTCCTAGGACAGCTTTAAATGTGTAAATGGTGGAGCTGGCGGGAGTCGAACCCGCGTCCGCAAATCCTCCGCCTTTGGATCTACATGCTTAGCCGAGTCTTTGAGTTTAATCGTACGCTACCCGACTGGCAGGGAAGACGCACGACGAGCTCAGTTAGGTTTTAACGAATTGGCCCTGAACATACCTCATCGCGATCTTGTGAGAGTCGACCCCGGTGATCTTAGTGCACAAGCACATGTAAGGCCGAGGGCACTAAGACAGGTGTTTAAGCTGCTAGTGCGTAGTTGTCGTCGTTGGCAACTATAAGTTTGCAGGTTGGATTTACGAGGTAATCTGCGCCTCGGCATGCACCTTAGGTTTTGTGACCCACGTCGAAGCCAGGTCAGCCCCATTGGTTCTCAGTTTGAGACCCGCAGTATAGCGTAAAGTTCGGGGGTATTTACAGTGAAATGATGGGCCCGGAGAAGTCACTCGGGGCGAGGGGGTTGGGCAATAACAGCGGGATTAGCGCCCCTTCATGATGCGTTGTTTGTCGCGTTTCCAGTCACGATCCTTTTCCGCGGCTCGTTTGTCGTGCGTGTGTTTGCCTTTGGCGAGGCCGATTTCGGTTTTCACCTTGCCGTGTTTCCAGTACAGGGCCGTCGGTATCATGGTGTAACCCTTACGTTCCACCGCGCCGACGAGTTTATTGATTTCCGAACGATGCAGCAGTAGCTTGCGTACCCGCGTGGGCTCGGGGTGAATGTGGGTGGAGGCGGTGAGCAGTGGGGTGATCAGCAGGTTGCTGATAAAGGCTTCGCCATTCTTGAGAAATACGTGGGCATCAACGATTTGAATGCGTCCGGCCCGCAGACTTTTGACCTCCCAACCGTGCAAGACAATTCCTGCCTCGAAGCGGTCTTCGATGAAAAAATCGTGACGGGCCTTTTTATTGAGCGCGATAGTGTTGCTATTGCTGGTTTTGTTTTTCTTCTTCGACATGGGTGGGGATTATACCGGAAGGTGACCTTCACGCGGCATTCGTTGTGTTGTCTTGAATGATTGTTGAACGAGAGTTAAGCCAAGGTTGAGTCGATGCGTTAATTCACCGACAATATTGCTCACGAATTCTGCGGGGAGCAGGTATGTCGAAAAAACGCGAATCGATTCACGGCCAGTGGTCCAATCGCTGGATTTTTATTCTGGCCGCCACGGGTTCGGCGGTGGGCCTGGGCAATATCTGGAAGTTTCCGTACATCACCGGTGAAAATGGTGGTGGCGCCTTTGTGTTGGTGTACTTGCTGTGCATCGCGGCCATCGGCATTCCGATTATGATGGCTGAAGTGCTGCTGGGTCGCCGTGGCCGACAAAGCCCGATCAATACCATGAAGACCTTGGCTGCCGAGGAGGGGCGATCGGCAGCCTGGACGATATTGGGTTGGAGCGGGGTGGTCGCGGGTTTTTTGATTTTGTCGTATTACAGCGTGATTGCGGGGTGGGCGCTGGCTTATGTATTAAGCGCGAGTTCAGGGGCGTTTGCCGATGCGCCAGCGGCAGAAATACAGGACATGTTTTCGGCGTTGGTGACGAACCCGGGGCAGCTGATTTTCTGGCACAGCCTGTTTATGTTGATGACCCTGCTGGTGGTGGCGCGGGGCGTGAAAAAGGGCTTGGAGGTTGCCATCCGGTTTTTGATGCCCGCCCTGTTTGTGTTGCTGTTGATCATGGTGGGGTATGCCATCAACAGTGGCGAGTTTGTGCGCGGCCTGAGTTTTTTGTTCACGCCGGATTTTAGTAAACTGAGCGGGGAAGGGGTGTTGATCGCCATGGGACACGCCTTTTTCACCCTGAGCCTGGGCATGGGTGCGATTATGATTTATGGCTCGTACATGCCCAAAGGTGCATCTATCGCTAAGACCTCCATTATCGTGGCGCTGGCGGATACCCTGGTGGCGCTGTTGGCCGGTATGGCGATTTTTCCGATTGTGTTTGCCAATGGCCTGGAGCCAGGCATCGGCCCGGGACTGATCTTTCAGACTCTGCCCATCGCCTTCGGACAAATGCCCGGTGGCAGCTTTTTTGGTACGGTATTCTTTGTGCTACTGGTATTTGCGGCCTGGACGTCGGCGATTTCGCTGATTGAACCGGCCGTCGCCTGGTTAGTGGAAAATAAAAAATGGACGCGCGTCAAGGCGGCCACCTGGTGTGGTTTTGCCACCTGGTTTATGGGGCTGGGTACGGTGTTGTCGTTTAACGCATGGTCGGGTTACACGCTGTGGGGCAAGACCTTTTTTGATCTGCTGGATTTCCTGACCTCCAACATTATGTTGCCATTGGGTGGGTTGGCCATTGCGGTGTTCGCGGCCTGGGTGATGAAGACATCGTCCACGGCCGATGAATTGGCCCTGGCGGAAAATGGCGTGGCGTATACCAGCTGGCGAATACTGGTGCGCTTCGTGACGCCGTTGGCGGTGGTGTTGATTTTTCTTTATGCCATTGGGGCGCTTGGCGCTGTTGGTCTGGTATAAAAGGGTCATTCTGTAAGTCGTAATAGTAATAAGTTGAGGTTGTGTAAAAAGTGCCATCTATCGCAAAAAGTGCATTGGTTAATCACAGCGCGGCAGAAATGTTTGCGTTGGTGGACGATGTGTCCGCTTATGTCAATTTTCTTCCCTGGTGTGGAGGTTCCGAAGAGCTGTCCCGTGATGAAGATGAGGTGCAGGCCAAGGTGGTTATCGCCTACAGCGGGCTGAATAAGGCCTTCACCACCCGTAATCGTCTGCAACATAACAAAATGATTGAAATGAGCTTGATTGATGGCCCGTTTAAACACCTGCATGGCTTTTGGCGTTTTGAGGCGTTGTCGGAAGATGCCTGTAAAATTTCATTAGACTTGGAATACGAGTTTTCCAGTCGTTTGATCGGCATGGTGTTGGGCCCGGTGTTCAGTCAGATTGCCAATACCCTGGTGGATTCGTTTTGCAAACGTGCGGAGGTGGTGTATGACAACTGATTCGACGGCATTCATTGCTATCGAAGTGGCCTACGCTGAGCCGGATACACAGGTGATTATTCCACTGACGGTGGCCGAAGGGACGACCATTGAACAGGCCGTGCAGCAATCGGGTGTGCTGGAGACGTTTCCCGATATCGATCTTGCGGTCAATAAAGTGGGGATTTTTGGCAAGCTGTCGAAGCTGGATAAAACCTTACGTGAAAAGGATCGAATTGAAATTTATCGTAAACTCATCGCCGACCCCAAAGAGGTGCGCAAGCAGCGGGCTGCGCAGGGCAAACAAATGCGCAAGGGTGGCGGCGATGATCAGTGACCGTGCTTTGGCGTCGGGCTTTGGGTGGATGCCTTGCCCTTAGTTCCGCAGGGAACCACTAGGTTTTTTGATTTCGGCCTCCGTGGGCAGGTCTGAGAGTACATCGATCTTGCTCAGCTGCTCATTGTCAAAATAAAGGGTTAGATGGGCCGATTGGCGATCATCCGTATTGCCTGCCCTGAAGTTGTAAATATAGTCCCAGCGGTCGCGGTGAAAGGGGTCAACGATCAATGGCGTCCCCAGAATGCGTTCTACGCGTGGTTTTCCCATACCAATTTTGAGTTTCTCGAACATCTCCTGAGTGATAGCATTGCCCTGTTGCACGTCGATTTTATGAACCGAGCAGGCGGATGCCAATAGGGTGACAAACAACGCGAGCGCGAGTAAAAGCGGTTTCCCACAGGCGGTGGGTTTCATCGGGGAATGTGTCGTCATTGGTTCGGTCACTTTAGTTGGGTAAAATGGGTTGGCAAATATGCTTCGGAAAGTATAGATTTGTAAAAATTGCGTTGGCAAAAGCCGTCAATACCGAAAGTTTGAATCGTAGTGCAGGTGCGCAGCATCTTAACTGAAATTGCTCAGGGGTTGTAGTTGTCGTCATCGCGGTGATAAGCGTTGTGATGGCGGTTGTTATAACAATAGCGCGAATCGATGTGTTTCAACGTCCATGGAAATCAGGTAGGTAATTAATGACACTATCCAGTAATGAACTGAGAGCCGCAGGGCTCAAATCGACACTGCCTCGGCGCAAGATTCTGGAAGTGATGGAATCCCAGGACACGCGTCACATGAGTGCGGAAGATATTTACCGTAGTTTGCTGGAGTCTGGCGAAGATGTGGGCCTGGCCACGGTGTATCGGGTGATGACGCAGTTTGAATCTGCCGGGCTGGTGACCAAACTCAACTTCGAGGGTGGGCATTCTGTCTATGAACTCAATCAGGGCGAGCATCATGATCACATTCTTTGTGTGAAGTGCGGCAAGGTCGATGAATTTGTGGACGACATTATCGAAGAGCGCCAGCGTGTGATCGCCACCAAGGCCGGATTTTCGATGACGGACCACTGTCTCTACATTTATGGCATCTGTGCCGAGTGTCAGAGGAAAGAAGAGTAGGGCGGAGAGACTGTTCACTCCGACAATACGCACATGCAAAAAAGCGGGTTACGGTTTAGTTTCTACGGATTAACTCAGTGCCTGCTGTCCGCGTTCGATCATTTCGCGCGCGTGTGACAGCGTTTGCTGGGTAATTTCCAGCCCGCCCAGCATACGGGCAATTTCATTGACGCGTTGTTCGGCCGTGATGGGCAAGACGCCGGTGACGGTGCAATTCTTTTCAGTTTTTTTGCTGACCTGCAAATGCTGGTGCGCCAGTGAGGCCACCTGCGGCTGATGAGTGACACATAACACCTGTCGATCACCACTTAGATTACGTAATAAGCGGCCCACTACTTCGGCAATACCGCCACCGATACCCACGTCCACTTCATCGAAAATCAGCGTCGGGATGCGCCCCGTGCCCGCCGCGATTACTTGCACGGCAAGACTGATGCGCGCCAGCTCACCACCGGAGGCGACCTTGGTCATGGCCTGCACTGGTTGTCCGGGATTGGCGCTGACCTGGAATTCTATCCGTTCCATACCGTGAATGCTGGAGGCTTCGGTAGCCTCGAGGACGATTTCAAACTGTCCGTGGGGCATGCCCAGCTGGTGCAGGTTTTCGGTGACTTTGCCGGCCAGTTGTTTGGCTGCTTTGAGCCGACTGGCACTGAGTTTTTTGGCGATGGCGTAATACCGTGATTCCATAGCGCTGACTTTCGCGCTAATTTCACCCAGTTGCACATCGGCCTGCTCCAAAATCGCCAGCTCATCCTCTAATGCCACTTGCAGGGGCGGCAGCGCTTCCGGTCCACAATGGTGTTTGCGAGCCAGTTCATGGATAACCCCAATGCGCTCATCGACCACTTGCAGGCGTTCGGGATCCAGCGACAGGCCATCGAGGTAATTGCGCAATTCGGCTTCCGCTTCGCTGGCTTGAATCGCAGCGCCTTGCAGGGCCTCGCAGGCATTGCGGAGATCCGCGTCTAGCTCGCTGAGTCGCGCTAATTCACTGCTAACGTGGTCAAGCCCATTGCTGATTGAATACGAATTCTCGCCACCATTGCCTCCCAGGCTGCTTTGAACCTGTTCGATACCCTCGCGCAACTGATTGAGATTGGCAAGGCGGCTGTGTTCAGTCTCTAGTGAGTCCAACGCCTCGGCAGTGAGTTCGAGCTGCTGCAATTCCTCGACCTGGTAGCGCAACAGTTCCAGGCGGTCTTCCCGCTGGGTTTTGCTGGCCTGTAATTGCGCCTGTTCCTGTGTGAGTTGCTGCCATTGTTGAAATTGCTCGGCAGTGTCGAGCACGAGTTGTTTATGCTTGCCGCGGCTGCCGGCAAAGTCATCCAGTACCTGACGCTGTACCTCGCGCTTGAGCAGCGATTGGTGGGCATGTTGACCGTGAATATCGACCAGTTGCTCGCCCAGTTCCCGCAGTGATTGCATCGGTACCGGGCGACCATTGATGTAACCCTTGGAGCGACCATCGTTGCTGACAGTGCGGCGAATCAGGCACTGGCCGTCATCGTCCAGCTCGTGTTCATTAAGCCAGAGTTGTACGGCAGCGTGTTGGTCGATATCAAACTCGGCACTAACCTCCGCCCGTGAGGCGCCCGCACGAATGGTGCCCGACTCGGCGCGATCCCCAAGCGCTAGCCCCAATGCATCCAGTAAAATGGATTTGCCAGCACCGGTCTCGCCGGTAAGCACGGTCATGCCAGGAGCGATATCGAGGGATAGCTCGTCAACGATGGCGAAGTGGCGGATATGAATATGATGTAACATTATGGATTAACTGTTCATTGTAAAATTTTGTAAAATATCGAAATATTCGTGGAATTATAGCCGTTTTCCCCAATGCAGCTTGGCTCGCAGGATTTCGTAATAATTGTAATCTGCCGGGTGAATCAGCCGAACCGACTTGGATTTGCGTTGGATAACGACGTGATCACCATTTTGCAGGCCCAAATCGATTTGACCGTCACAAGTGCATTGTGCGCGGGCCTGATTTTTTTTACTGACCACGATCTCGATGCGGCTGCTAGCGTCCACTACGATGGGGCGATAACTCATGGTGTGCGGACAAATCGGTACCAGCACCAAGGCGTTGAGCGAGGGGTGTAATATAGGGCCCCCGCTGGACAGTGCGTAGGCCGTGGAGCCGGTGGGGGTGGAGACGATCATACCATCGGAGCGCGTGGTGTTGACGTGCTTGTCGTCAATGTGAAGGTCATATTCGATCATCCGCGCGACATTGCAGGTATGCACCACTACGTCGTTGAAGGCGGTGCTTTCGTTGATTTGCTTGCCATCGCGTATCACTCGCGCGTGTAGCAGGTCACGTTTTTCTTCTTGATAGTTGCCGGCAAAAATTTGATCCAGGGTGTCGATGAGTGTAGCCGGGGTAATATCGGCCAGAAAGCCCAGGCGCCCCAGGTTAATGCCCAGCAGGGGGACGTCAAGGTCCACCAGGCTGCGTGCGGCATTGAGTATCGTGCCATCGCCACCGACCACGATGACCAAATTGCAGTCTGTGCCGAGGGTGTTGCGACTGACATAACTGTTGCGTTGCGCAAGATCTGTCGCCACTTCCAGTGATCTTTTATCCAGTAAAACTTTAATCTGGCGATGATCCAGGTAATGTAATAATTCGCGCAGCACCCCTCCGGCGTGGGGGTCGCCATGCTTGCCAATAATGCCGATGGTTTTGAAGCTGTTTGACATGTCTGTGTTTGCTAAAAGGTTATTAAAATGGTTTTTATTATGGCTGAATGCTCAATGCGGCTACCGTAGCATGTTGTGTTTAGTCGGCCAACATCGGGGTGATCCACTGAATCGGGGCAATTGGGGGTTTGGACATTGACATGGAACGGTGAAGATGAAGGTTTAAAGATAGGAATCTGCAAAATTCTCACTTACTACCCAGTCACCTGAAAAGGATACTGCTTCTTTTTAACCGCATAGCGAAAATCTCGGGGGCTTGCCCCCGAGCTGGATAGCCTACAATGGGGGTCTTTTTCCCCATTGTGGACTATCGCTGCTTATGGAGTTGCAGCGAAATACGCATCATGTCTATCGATTAATGTACCATTTTGTGTGGATACCAAAATATCGGCATAAGGTGTTTAGTGAGCCGTACCGAGAGGTGCTGAAAGGGATTATAGAGAAAATAGGCTACGACTACGACATCGATATTATTGAGTTGGAAATACCGGAAGATCATATTCATATGGTCGTGCGTGGTGAGCCCAAAAAATCGCCAAGCGATATTATGCAGGTGGTAAAGAGCATCTCGGCCAGAGAGTTTTTTCGGCTATTTCCACAGATCAAGCGACGTTATTTTTGGGGAGGAAAATTGTGGACGCAAAGTTATTTTGTTGAAACGATTGGTAACGCAGATGAGAAAACGATACGAAAATATGTCCAAGATCAGCTGGTGGGGAGCGATAAGAAAGAAACAAAATCAAAGCAGCTGAATTTGTTCTAGTAAAACTCGGTCGCTTGCGGCCGAGATTTTTATCCCGGTCGTCATGCCGGCGAATGCCGGCATCCAGGGAGGGTGGCAATACATGCAAGGCTGTATTTTAGGTTAATGTTGACAGGGTAACGGGCTTTGATATGTTTATATCCAGCTCCTGGATACCGGCATTCGCCGGTATGACGGTGGATTTAAGTAACATGAATAGCATTCATTATTAGTGACTTGTTAGTAAGATGAATGCATGCTCTTTGCGAACCAAGATTACGAACTACGTTGTTGTGAGCTAAATCTGTGACCGCCAAACCCAAAATTGATAGTTCCCTGACCGAATTACAGATCAGCGAGCGTGCCCAGTTGCTGCTCAAGGCTCTGATCGAGCGCTATATCCGTGAAGGGCATCCCGTGGCTTCCAAGCTGCTGGCGAAGGATGCACGTCTGGACCTGAGTCCAGCGACGGTGCGCAACGTGGTGGCGGATCTTGAACACATGGGCTTGGTCTCTGCCCCGCACACCTCGGCCGGGCGGGTGCCCACAGAGCGAGGTTATCGCCTGTTTATCGACAATCTGGTGAGCATCAAACCGCTGGGTTCCCGGGATGTGCGCTCTCTGGCTGACAGTTTGAACCCGCAGATTGATACCCCTCAATTATTGGAAACGGCTTCATCGATGTTGTCGGGACTGACGCAAATGGTGGGGGTGGTGATGATGCCGTACCAGCGCCAGGCGGCATTGCGGCAAATTGAATTTCTGCCCCTGTCTGAAAAAAGGGTACTGGCAATCCTCATCACCAATGAGAAAGATGTGCAAAACCGGGTGATTCACACCGACCGGCAATACGCTTTGCCGGAGCTGGAACGTATCGCTAATTATCTGAATGCGCAGTTCATCGGCAAGGACATGGATACCGTGCGTCGGGATCTGCTCAAGGAAATGGAGAATGCGCAGGCCAATATGGACCAACTGATGCGAACCGCGATTGAGATGGCGCATCAGGTTTTTGAAAACGTTGGGGCCGCTGAACAGCAGGATTACGTCATGGCGGGAGAAACCAACCTCATGGCTTACGAAGAGATGGCCGACGTGTCCCGCTTGCGTCATCTGTTTGATGCCTTTAATGAAAAGCGGGCGATACTCGATTTACTGGATAAATCCTTGCAAGCGCAAGGCGTGCAGATCTTTATCGGCCAGGAATCGGGATATCAGGTGTTGGACCAGTGCAGTGTGGTGACCACCCCGTATTCCGTCGATGACGAGGTGTTGGGCGTACTTGGCATCATCGGCCCGACGCGCATGGCCTACGATCGCATTATTCCGATGGTGGATGTCACCGCAAAATTATTGGGTGCGGTCTTGAATCAGCGGAATTAGTCCATATATCCGCTGTTGTTACTTTCCTGAATGTTTCTGAAGACGTCGGCCAGATTTTTGGTTGGTGCTGCGGTGTTGAGGATTTTGTTTGTGGAACACAATGAGTCAGCAAATGAGTGTAAAGAATTTTTGGAGATTTAAAAGCATGGCAAATGAGGAAGAGACCGCACCGGAATCCGAAGGTGTGCAGGAAGATGTGCAGGCAGACCTGAATGAGGAACATCCGGCTGATGCGCTCGAGGGCGTATTGGAAGCCGCATCGGAGCCAGTAGAAAACGACGCCAAGAGCATCGAAGCCAGTGACGGTGAAGACCTCGTTCTATTGCTCGAAGATGCTCGCGCCAAGGCCGATGAGCACTGGAATGAGCTGCTGCTGGCGAAGGCGGAAACGGAAAATGTCCGGCGTCGTGCCCGGCAAGATACCGAAAATGCCCGCAAATTTGCTTTGGAAAAATTCGTCCTGGAATTGCTTCCGGTCAAGGACAGTCTGGAAATGGGCCTGGCGACGGCAAACTCTGACAATGACGCGAGCAGTGATGAGACAGTCACCCATCTCAAAGAAGGCGCCGAGCTGACGCTGAAGATGCTGGTGTCTGCCCTGGAAAAATTTGGCATTGAAGCGGTAGATCCCATCGGTGACACATTTGACCCTGCCCTGCATCAGGCCATGGCCATGCAGGAGAGTGCCGACCACAAGCCGAATACGGTGATGGCGGTCATGCAAAAAGGTTACAAGCTCAATGATCGCCTGATTCGTCCCGCCATGGTGGTGGTGTCCAAGGCGGTCATCGAGAGCGATGCAGGCGCTGCGACGGGTGATGTGAGCCATATTGATGAACAGGCGTAACCGGTCTGGCAATAAAAAGGCTTGAAATAAGGTTATTTGCCCCTATTTATTAGACAAGCTGAAAAAGGCGGTACGCAAACAGGTAAGCGTAGCAGCCCGAAACACCCAATATTAACTGATTATTGAACTCTTTAAATGAAGAGCGGAGAACGAAAGCCATGGGCAAGATTATCGGCATTGACTTGGGAACGACGAATTCATGCGTTTCCGTGATGGAAGGCGGCGAGGCCCGCGTGATTGAAAACGCAGAGGGTGATCGCACGACGCCATCCGTTGTCGCCTTTACCGACGACGGCGAAGTCATCGTCGGTGCGCCGGCCAAACGTCAGGCCGTGACCAATCCCACCAACACCATTTACGCGGTCAAGCGTTTGATCGGTCGCCGTTTTAAGGACAAAGAAGTCCAGAAAGACATCGACCTTGTGCCGTACAAGATTGTTGCTGCCGACAATGGCGATGCCTGGGTTGAGGCTAATGGCAAAAAGATGGCCGCGCCGGAAGTCTCTGCGCGTATTTTGCAGAAGATGAAAAAGACCGCCGAGGATTATTTAGGCGAAGAAGTCACTGAAGCGGTGATTACCGTACCGGCCTATTTCAACGATGCACAGCGCCAGGCGACCAAAGATGCCGGTAAGATCGCAGGCCTGGAAGTCAAACGTATCATCAATGAACCGACGGCAGCGGCACTGGCTTTCGGCATGGACAAGAAAGAAGGGGACCGCAAGGTTGCTGTTTATGATCTGGGCGGTGGCACTTTTGACGTGTCGATTATTGAAATCGCTGAAATCGATGATGAGCATCAGATTGAGGTGTTGTCGACCAATGGTGACACTTTCCTCGGCGGTGAAGATTTTGACCAGCGTTTGATTGATTATTTGATCGATGAATTTAAAAAAGACCAGGGCGTGGATTTGCGCAATGACCCGTTGGCGCTGCAACGTCTCAAAGAGGGTGCAGAAAAAGCCAAGATCGAGTTGTCTTCGACCCAGCAGACGGACATTAACCTGCCTTACATTACTGCCGATGCCAGTGGGCCCAAGCACCTGAACATCAAGCTGACTCGCGCCAAGCTGGAATCCTTGGTGGAAGAACTGATTGAACGTACTATCGCGCCTTGCCGTACCGCCCTGAGTGATGCCGGTCTCGGTGCACAGGACATCGACGACGTGATTCTGGTCGGCGGTCAGAGCCGTATGCCCAAAGTGCAAGAGACGGTAGAGTCCTTCTTCGGCAAGGCACCGCGTAAAGACGTGAACCCGGATGAGGCCGTGGCCGTGGGCGCAGCGATTCAAGGTGGGGTGTTGGGCGGCGAAGTGACTGATGTGCTGTTGTTGGACGTGACCCCGCTGAGCCTCGGTATCGAGACTATGGGTGGCGTGATGACCAAACTCATCGACAAAAATACCACCATCCCCACCAAGGCACAGCAGGTGTTTTCCACCGCCGAAGATAATCAGACCGCGGTGACCGTGCATGTGTTGCAGGGGGAGCGTGAGGTGGCAACGGGCAACAAATCACTGGGTCGGTTTGATCTGGCCGATATTCCCCCGGCATCGCGCGGTGTGCCGCAAATCGAGGTGGGCTTTGATATTGATGCCAACGGCATTCTGAATGTATCGGCGAAAGACAAGGCCACCGGTAAAGAACAATCCATCATCATCAAGGCATCGAGTGGTTTGTCTGATGACGAAATCAACAAAATGGTACAAGACGCCGAAGCGCATGCTGTGGAAGATGCCAAATTCCACGAATTGGTTGCGGTTCGAAACCAGGCCGATAATATGATTCACGCCACCAAAAAATCCATGGACGAAATGGGTGATGACAAGCTAGAAGACGGCGAAAAAGAAAGTATTACTGCTGCGATTACCGCCCTTGAAGAAGCTATGAAGGGTGACAACAAGGATGATATTGAAGCCAAAACCAAAACCTTGGTGGAAGCTTCCGGTAAAATGGCGGAGCGTGCTTATTCACAACAGAGCGGAGCTGATTCAGCTGCCACGGCAGATGCCGGTGGTGAGGCGAATACCCGCAACGATGATATCGTTGATGCCGAGTTTGAAGAGGTCAAGGACGACAGTAAGAAATAGGCGTGAGCCCGGCGGCGCTGGATGGGCGCTGTGAGTTGGTCTACAGGTAGGATGCTAAAGAACGCGGTAGTTGGATTTTCCAACTGCCGCGTTTCCGCAGTCTGGGTAACAACATTTAAACCTGGGTAAGGGTTGATGTTGATTCTATAAATAAGCTGTAAGCAATTGAATGTAAATATGTCTAAGCGCGATTATTACGAAATTCTGGGTGTGAATAAAAACGCCAGCGACGCCGAGTTAAAGAAGGCCTTTAAACGTCTGGCGATGAAATATCACCCGGATCGCAACCCGGACGACAAGAGTGCGGAAGAGAAATTCAAGGAGGCCAAAGAGGCTTACGAGATTCTCGATAACCCACAAAAACGTGCCGCCTATGATCAATTTGGCCACGCCGGTGTGGAGCAGAGTGGTGGTGGTCATCCAGGCGGTGGCGCGAGCTTCAGCGATATTTTTGGTGACGTGTTTGGTGATATTTTCACCGGCAGTGGCGGTGGCCAGCAGCGTGCGCGACGCGGGGCCGATCTGCGTTACAACCTGGATCTGAGTTTGGAAGATGCGGTGCGGGGTAGCACCGTAAAAATACGCGTTCCTTCTTCAATGCTGTGTTCCACCTGCGGTGGCAGTGGTGCCAAAAAAGGCTCGAAGCCCCAACAATGCACGACCTGCGGTGGGGTGGGTCAGGTACGCATGCAACAGGGTTTTTTCTCGTTGCAGCAAACCTGCCCGAGTTGCCACGGCAACGGCCAGATCATTAAAGATCCCTGTGGTGCCTGTCATGGACAGGGCCGGATCCAGGAACACAAAACCTTGTCGGTGAAAGTGCCTGCTGGGGTGGACAATGGCGATCGCATCCGTCTCAGTGGTGAGGGTGAAGCGGGTGACCGCGGCGCGCCCAGCGGCGATTTGTACGTGCAAATCACGGTGAAAGAGCATCCTCTTTTTGCTCGTGAAGATAACAATCTTTACTGCGAGGTGCCCATCAGTTTTGTCACGGCGACCTTGGGCGGTATCTTGGAGGTGCCGACTCTGGATGGTCGGGTGAAACTCACTATTCCGGCCGAGACGCAAACGGCCAAGATGTTCAAGTTGCGCGGCAAGGGTGTTAAATCCGTGCGTGGCGGCCCGGTGGGCGACTTGTTCTGCCGCATCTCGGTGGAGACTCCGGTTAATTTGAACAGCCAGCAAAAAGAACTGTTGCGGTCGTTTGAAGAAGCCATGTCGGGTGGTGGCAAGAAACACAGTCCCAAGGAAAATTCCTGGCTGGATGGGGTCAAAAGCTTCATCGAGGGTATTAAGCTGTAATCATTATTCGGAGTGATTTCTCCCGCTCGGTGTAGGGTGTACCTATTGGGCATAAAGGCCGGTTTTATGTCCGTGCGTGAACTCGCATCTCCTGTGTGGCAGACAGACATCGCGATTCAACGGAGCCGGCACGAGGAAATTAACGTGAAGATTCGATTGCTGGCATGGCCGCTTTCAAGTTCGATCGGTTGGGCTTTTGTCCCCATGCTGCTGGTGCTGGCTTTGGTGAGTCCGGGGCTGTTGGCTGCCGAACAGGAAGAAAAACTGCGTTTCCCGGGCGATCCCACTGAACACAAGCTGGTGTATCAGTTTAATCAGGCCGACGAAGCCTACCAAATGGCGGTGCTGTTTTCGGTGGGCGCGATGGTCCGTAAATGGGGCGATAATATTTCTATCGTGGTGGTGGGCATTGGCCCCGGGATTCACATTCTGGGTAAGAATCCAGAGCGACCGGTGAGTAACGAGATCAAACAGCGGGTATCGAGCCTGAGCCAGTACGGTGTTGAATTTTATGCCTGTGGTAACACCATGAAGGCGCTGCGCTGGGAAGAAAAAAATTTGCTGCCTTTTGTGAGCGTTGTTGAGGTCGGTGCCTCAGCCTTGATGGAGTTACAGGAACAAGGGTACTCGTACATTAGCTGGTAGACGGCAGAGTAAAAATAAAAAGATGAAAGGGAAAAGATGACGACGATTGCGATTACCGGTGCCGCCGGGCGCATGGGCAAGGTCCTGCTGGAAGCGGCCAATGATACCGAAGGTTTGTCTGTCACCGCGGCCATCGTGCGCGCGGACAGTACTCTGGTGGGTGTCGATGCCGGTGAACTGGCCGGTATCGGCACGCTGAATGTGACGGTGGTCGATAATATCGCTGCTGCGGCGACCTTTGATGTGTTGATCGATTTTACCCGCCCTGATGTGACTCTGGCGAATCTTGCTGTTTGCCGTGCGCGTGGCAGCGCCATGGTGATTGGCACCACCGGTTTTGATGACAGGCAGAAAACGGCTATCCGCGAGGCCAGTCACGATATAGCGATTGTGTTTGCGCCCAACATGAGCGTGGGCGTTAATCTTTGTTTTAAATTACTGGAAATGGCGGCCAGGGTGTTGGGTGACGAGGTGGATATCGAAATCATCGAGGCCCATCATCGGCATAAAGTTGATGCGCCTTCGGGCACCGCGCTGCGCATGGGTGAGGTGGTGGCCGATGCGCTGGGACGAGATCTGAAAGACTGCGCAGTCTATGGCCGTGAGGGCCACACCGGCGAACGCGACCCCAAGACCATTGGCTTTGAAACCATTCGTGCCGGTGATATCGTTGGCGACCACACTGTGTTGTTTGCCGGTTTGGGCGAGCGGGTGGAAATCACCCACAAGGCATCCAGTCGCCTGACTTTCGCCAAGGGTGCGATGCGCGCGGCACTTTGGGTGAATGAAGGGCTTGATGAAGGGGCTGATGGGCGCAAATCGGGGCTCTACGATATGCAGGACGTGCTGGGACTGAGCGCGACTGAATTGCCAAACGAGGTCTTTAATCCGTAGACAGGTGGGAACTCGTTACAGTAAAATTACTGCACCGGGTTGAGCCGTGTGAAGACGGGCGCGATGATGATTCGGGACTACATTTTTGAGCGGGAGGGCGAGTCTTCGTCCCTCCCGCTTTGTGCATCTACAGTATTTGCAAGGCTGCTTTATCGACGACGCAGCTCTTGTCACAACGAAACAGCTAACGTGAATTTTCACGAGACTCGTAGTACTTAGGAGAACGGCTTGCGAAAACCGGCATTACTGGCTTTAGCGGATGGCACACTCTTTTGGGGTGAGTCGATTGGCGTTGACGGGCAGACCGTTGGCGAGGTGGTATTCAATACCGCGATTACCGGCTATCAAGAAATTTTGACCGATCCCTCCTACCGGCAGCAAATTGTTACGCTGACTTACCCACACATCGGCAATGTGGGCACCAATAGTGAAGATGCAGAATCTACCGCGATTCATGCCAGTGGTCTGGTGATTCGCAATCTGCCGCTGCTGGCCAGCAGTTGGCGCAGTGAGTCCAGCCTTGATGATTACCTCATGGCGAATAACGTTGTTGCCATTGCTGACATCGACACCCGCCAGTTGACCCGCATATTGCGTGCGAAGGGTGCGCAGTCGGGTTGCATTGTGGCGGGGGACAATATTGACGAGCAGGCCGCGATTTCCGCCGCACGGGATTTTCCGGGGTTGCAAGGCATGGATCTCGCCAAAGAGGTGACGACTCAAAAGGCTTATTCGTGGACGCAAGGCTGCTGGACGTTGGAGGATGGTCTACCCGAGCCCAGCGACGATCTGCTCCATCATGTGGTGGCTTATGACTATGGCGTCAAAACCAACATCCTGCGCATGTTGGTTGAGCGCGGTTGCCGCCTCACCGTCGTGCCAGCGCAAACCCCCGCCTCCGAGGTGCTGGCGATGAACCCCGACGGCGTGTTTCTGTCCAATGGCCCGGGTGACCCCGAGCCCTGTGACTATGCCCTGACGGCCATCAAAGAAATTGTCGATAGCGGGATACCGGTGTTTGGGATTTGTCTTGGTCATCAGCTGTTGTCGCTAGCCAGCGGCGCCAAAACCCTGAAAATGAAATTTGGCCATCACGGCGCTAATCATCCGGTGCAGGATTTGAAAACGGGTGTAGTGATGATTACCAGTCAAAACCACGGTTTTGCGGTGGATGAGGATTCTCTGCCGGATACCCTGCAAGCGACCCATCGTTCGTTGTTCGATAAATCCTTGCAAGGCGTGCAGCGTACCGATAAACCCGCGTTCAGTTTTCAGGGGCATCCCGAAGCCAGCCCAGGGCCGCATGACGTGGCACCCTTGTTTGATCAATTCGTTGAATCGGTCAAACAGTATCAAGTAACGAGGGACGAGTAACGAAGAAAAGCTCTTTCCTCGTTCCTAGCAACCAGACACTGAATTCATGCCAAAACGTACCGATATAAAAAGCATCCTCATCATTGGCGCCGGCCCCATCGTTATCGGTCAGGCCTGTGAATTTGATTACTCCGGCGCTCAGGCCTGCAAGGCACTGAGGGAAGAGGGTTATCGCGTTATTCTGGTGAATTCCAACCCGGCGACGATCATGACCGACCCTGAGATGGCCGATGCGACCTACATCGAGCCTATTACCTGGAAGACGCTGGCCAATATTATTGAGTGTGAGCGCCCCGATGCACTGCTGCCCACCATGGGCGGACAGACGGCACTGAATTGTGCGCTGGATCTGGATCGCGAAGGGGTACTGGAAAAATACAATGTCGAGATGATCGGTGCGAAACGGGATGCCATCGATAAGGCCGAAGATCGCGATCGCTTCAAAAAGGCGATGGAGAAAATTGGCCTGGATATGCCGACGGCGGCGGTGGCTCACAGTCTTGAAGAAGCCTGGCAGGTGCAGGCGCGCGTGGGTTATCCCACGGTAATCCGTCCCTCGTTCACCATGGGCGGCAGTGGTGGCGGCATCGCTTACAACAAAGAAGAGTTTGTTGAAATTTGCGAGCGCGGGCTCGATCTTTCTCCCACCAATGAGTTGTTAGTGGAAGAATCTATTCTCGGTTGGAAAGAATATGAAATGGAGGTGGTGCGTGACTGCAAGGATAATTGCATCATCATTTGTTCCATCGAAAATTTTGATCCCATGGGCATTCACACCGGTGATTCCATCACCGTCGCGCCAGCGCAAACCCTCACCGACAAAGAATATCAGATCATGCGCAACGCTTCGTTAATGGTGCTGCGTGAGATCGGCGTCGATACTGGCGGCTCTAACGTGCAATTTGCCATCGATCCCAAAGATGGCCGCATGATCATTATCGAAATGAATCCGCGGGTGTCGCGTTCCTCGGCCTTGGCTTCGAAGGCCACCGGTTTTCCCATCGCCAAAATTGCCGCCAAACTGGCGGTGGGTTACACCCTGGACGAATTGCAAAACGATATTACCGGCGGTGCAACACCGGCCTCGTTTGAGCCGACTATCGATTATGTCGTCACTAAAATTCCGCGTTTCACCTTTGAGAAATTCCCCAAGGCTGATTCGCGACTCACCACCCAGATGAAATCCGTGGGTGAAGTGATGGCCATTGGCCGGACTTTTCAGGAGTCTTTGCAAAAGGCCTTGCGTGGTTTGGAAACCGGTGTTTCCGGTTTCGATTCGATTCTCGATTTTGACGATGACGGTGCGACGGATAAGTTGCGCCACGAATTGCGCACTCCGGGCCCGGATCGTTTGTGGTACGTGGGTGATGCCTTCCGTGCCGGGCTATCGATGGTAGAGGTGTTTGATCTCACTAAAATTGATCCGTGGTTTCTGGTGCAGATTGAAGAGATTATCAGCCTCGAAGGCGAAGTGGCCGAGCAGGGTCTAGCCGCGCTGGACAAAGCACGTATGTTTGCGCTCAAACGCAAAGGCTTTTCCGATAGTCGCTTATCCACATTGTTGTCCATGCCTGAAAATGATTTTCGCGCGCATCGTCATGCGCTGGGGATTCGTCCTGTTTATAAACGCGTAGATACCTGTGCTGCGGAATTTTCCACCGACACCGCCTACCTGTATTCAACCTATGAGCAGGAGTGTGAGGCCAAGCCCACCGACCGGGAAAAAATTATCGTGCTTGGCGGTGGCCCCAACCGCATTGGTCAAGGTATCGAGTTTGATTACTGCTGCGTGCATGCGGCCCTGGCCCTGCGTGAAGACGGTTATGAAACCATCATGATCAACTGTAACCCCGAAACGGTATCCACGGATTATGACACCTCGGATCGGCTCTACTTTGAATCACTGACTCTGGAAGACGTATTGGAAGTGGTCGCCCTGGAAAAACCCATGGGCGTGATTGTCCAGTACGGCGGGCAAACGCCTTTGAAGCTGGCGCGTGAACTGGAAGCCGCAGGTGTACCGATTATCGGCACCTCACCCGACGCCATTGATTTGGCGGAAGACCGCGAGCGTTTTCAGAAAATCATCCAGAAGTTGGGACTTAAGCAGCCACCCAATCATACTGCCCGTGATTCGGAGCAGGCGGTGACATTAGCGGCAGATATCGGCTATCCACTCGTGGTTAGACCGTCGTACGTGCTCGGCGGCCGCGCCATGGAAATCGTTTTCAACGAAACCGAGTTACGCCGTTACATGCGCGAGGCGGTGAAAGTCTCCAATGATTCGCCAGTGCTGCTGGATCGATTCCTGGATGATGCCATTGAAGTGGATGTCGATGCCATTTGCGATGGCAAACAGGTGTTGGTAGGCGGTATCATGCAACACATCGAACAAGCCGGTGTGCATTCCGGTGACTCGGCCTGTTCGTTGCCACCGTACAGTTTATCGGATGATATTCAAAAACGTATGCGCGAAATGGCTCGCGAACTGGCATTGGGCCTCAATGTTGTGGGTTTGATGAATGCGCAGTTTGCGGTCAAGGGCGATGATATTTATGTGATCGAAGTGAACCCGCGGGGTTCGCGCACGGTGCCGTTTGTCTCTAAGGCCACCAGTTTGCCGTTGGCCAAAATCGCGGCGCGTTGCATGGCAGGCAAAAGTCTGGCGGAACAAGGCATCACTGAAGAAATTATTCCCGAATATTTTTCGGTGAAAGAGGCGGTGTTCCCGTTTGTGAAGTTCCCGGGTATTGATCCTATTCTCGGCCCGGAGATGAAATCCACTGGTGAGGTAATGGGCGTGGGCCGGGATTTTGCGGAAGCCTTTGCCAAGGCGCTGCTGGGTGCCGGAGTGAATCTGCCCTCCGGTGGGCAGGCTTTTGTGAGCGTGCGTGATGCCGACAAGGCTGGCGTCATTACGGTTGCCCAACGGCTCCTAAATCTGGGGTTTCGGCTGATTGCAACTCGCGGTACGGCCCTGGCGTTACAGGATGGTGGCGTTGAATGTTCGATTGTTGATAAAGTGGGAGAGGGTCGTCCACACATTGTTGATATTATCAAAAATGGTGAGATCAGCCTGATTGTCAACACCACGGAAGGCACGCAGGCGATTGCCGATTCAGGCACGATTCGCAGCAATGCTTTACAGCACAAAGTGACGTATTCAACGACCTTGGCGGGTGCCGAGGCCATGTGTTCGGCGATGGAGCTGGGTGAAAGTTCGGTTGTTAATCGATTACAGGATTTACATCAGGAGATAGGGCAATGACGGGCAAGGTACCTTTAACCGCACAAGGGGCAGAAAAACTTCGCGAGGAATTACGTGAATTGAAAAATGTGACACGGCCACGCATCATCACTGCAATTGCTACGGCACGTGAACATGGCGACCTCAAGGAAAATGCCGAATACCACGCAGCGCGTGAGCAGCAGAGTTTTACGGAAGGGCGTATTGCGGATCTCAATAGTAAGCTGGGTAATGCGCAAATTATTAATATCACCGAAATTACGCCAACCGGCAAGGTTATTTTTGGTGTGACCGTCGATTTGATCGAAGAAGAGACGGGCAACGAAGTGACTTATCAGATTGTCGGCGTTGATGAGGCGGATCTGAAAGTGGGCAAGATTTCGGTAACTTCTCCCATCGCACGGGCCTTAATCGGCAAAGAGGAAGGTGATGTGGCCGAAGTGCAGGCACCCGGCGGCATTAAAGAATACGAAATTTTAGATGTGAGGCATATTTAGAGATGTTGGGTATTTCACGGTCGTGTTGGTGGGCAGGTGCGGAACGCAGTGTATTGGCATTGTGGGTGGGTGGTCTTTGGGTCGCAGGTTATGTGGTGGCCCCCAGCCTGTTTGTGACACTGGATGATCGTCAGCTTGCCGGTCAACTGGCGGGGCAGATTTTTCGATTGATGAGTTATATCGGCCTGATTGCTGGCAGTTTGTTATTGCTGTCGGTGTTGGTGCGTGCCGCAGAAAACTGGACGCGTGAGTGGCGCGTCTGGGTGTTGGTGAGCATGTTGGTGCTGGTGGCTCTCGGTGCGTTTGTTATACAACCGATGATGGTGGAGCTTAAAATGGGTGGCATCGTTCCCGGCAGTGAGCAGGCTGCGACTTTCCGGCGAATGCACGGTATTTCGTCGATTCTGTTTATGATTACCAGTATGCTGGGCCTAGTTCTGGTTGCGGTTGGTCTGCGTAATACCTGCGCAGCATCTGCGCAACAACAGTAGCCGCCAAGTTTAACGGGGCAGCTTGATCTTCGGGTATTCGCCGCGGCGATACAGGACGGCGATGTGGCCGATGGTAGTGACCAGCTCGCTGTTCGATTGTTTGCACAGGTCTTCCGCCATTTTCAGACGTTCGCTGCGGTCCTGCCCACTAATGCGAACCTTGAGCAGTTCATGATGAGCCAGTCGCTCCGTCAGCTCAGTGAGCACACCTTCGGTGATGCCGCTATTACCAATCATGACGATCGGCTTGAGACTGTGGGCGAGGCCGCGTAGGTGGCGTTTTTGTTTAGATGTCAATAACATAAGATATAATTCTAGAAAGGATGTTAATAATTGAAACGGGCTCGGCCCAAATATGAATAAGGCTGTGAGTAATCCCGAACCTACTCCTGAATCCACTAAAGTAATACCCAAGATACAGGGTTTTGGTGTTGCCGCCAGTCCGTTCAATGGCGTCAAAATCGAGCTTGGCCTCAGTATTTTGTTCGGAGCCTTGCTATGGCTGGCCGCAGATTCTATCACAGCCGATGAGACGACGCAGTGGCTGGTATTACTGGGCTATGCTTTGATCAGCATGTGTTGGCTGGTGTTGCGAACGCGAGCCGTACTGCAGTGGTGTCTGGCGAACACTGGACGGGATTAAGCGTGATGACTTGGCTTTTTGCGAATGCTACTTTTTAATGAACGGCAGCGATGAAACGGACTAATAGCAGTCAAAACTGGTTGCGTCGTCATTTTAATGACTATTACGTAAAAGAGGCGCAAAAAGCGGGCTATCGTTCGCGGGCGGTTTTTAAGCTGCTCGAGGTTCAGGAGAAAGACCGGATGATCCGTGCTGGGCAAGTTGTCGTGGATTTGGGGGCGGCCCCCGGTAGCTGGTCACAAATCGCGGCGCCCATCGTTGGTCAGTCTGGTGATGTTATTGCCATGGATATCCTGCCAATGGAGCCGTTGAAGGATGTGACGTTCATTGAAGGTGATTTCACGGAGCAAAATGTTCATGACCAGCTGCTTGCAACGTTAAATGGCCGTGGAGTTGACCTTGTATTGTCAGACATTGCCCCCAATATGAGTGGAATGAGGGCAGTAGATCAGCCTCGGGCGATGTATCTCGCGGAATTGGCGCTGGATTTTGCCCAGGGTACGCTGAAAACAGGAGGTGATTTTTTCACCAAAGTATTTCAGGGCGAGGGGTTTGACCCCTATTTGCGGACGCTGCGTCAATCGTTTGGCAAAGTGGTGATACGCAAGCCTAAGGCCTCGCGGCCAAAATCACGTGAAGTGTATATTCTCGCAAAAGATTTTAAAGGTCAGCAGTGAGACGACGCGTGAGGTTTCGAATTGAGAGGTATCTGCCGATCTTAAATGGATCGGTAAACTAGGACGTTAAAAAGGGTGCCATAGTTGAAATTCGACACTGTTTAAGATACTAACCTTATAAAGGGCGACTTTTAATATTTGCGACTTTATAATCTATAAATAATCAAGCAGGTGATTGTCGGCGTTTTTCGACAGTTTATTTGCCCACTAAATATCACAAACCCAGAGGTTACCCAGTTTGAGTGACTTAGCAAAAAATCTTGTCTTATGGATCGTTATCGCGGTTGTTTTGGTCTCGGTATTTAATAATTTTGGGCCGCGACCGACGTCGGCAAAACCGATGGATTATTCGGAATTCGTGGCTGCCATTAAGCAGGGCTCTGTTTCAAAAGTGGAAATTGCGGGTCGGTCCATCCGTGGCCTCACTGTCAATGGCGATCGTTTTACGACCTACAGTCCTGATGATCCCGGTCTGATTGCGGATCTCTTGAACAGTGGCGTTATCATAGATGCCAAACCGCCGGAACAACCGGGCATGTTGACGCAGATCTTCATTTCCTGGTTTCCCATGTTGTTGCTGATCGGTGTGTGGATTTTCTTCATGCGACAGATGCAAGGCGGAGGCGGTGGTCGCGGTGCTATGTCCTTTGGCAAGAGCAAGGCGCGGCTGTTAAGCGAAGATCAGGTCAAGGTGAGTTTTAGCGATGTTGCCGGTGTCGAAGAGGCCAAGGAAGAAGTGGCCGAGCTGGTGGAATTTCTCAGCGATCCGGGAAAATTCCAAAAACTCGGCGGTAAAATTCCGCGCGGTGTGTTGCTGGTGGGTGCGCCGGGCACCGGTAAAACCCTCTTGGCCCGTGCTATCGCAGGTGAGGCCAAAGTGCCTTTTTACACGATTTCCGGCTCGGATTTTGTTGAGATGTTTGTGGGTGTGGGTGCCTCACGGGTGCGCGATATGTTTGAACAGGCCAAAAAACATGCGCCTTGCATTATCTTTATCGACGAAATTGATGCCGTTGGTCGTCACCGTGGTGCTGGTCTGGGCGGTGGACACGATGAACGCGAACAAACCTTGAACCAGTTGCTGGTTGAGATGGATGGTTTTGAGGCGAATGATGGCGTTATCGTTATTGCCGCGACCAACCGTCCCGATGTGCTGGATCCGGCGTTGTTGCGTCCCGGTCGTTTTGATCGCCAAGTCGTGGTCAGTTTGCCTGACGTGCGGGGGCGTGAACAAATCCTTAAAGTACACATGCGCAAAGTACCGCTTAGTGAAGATGTGAAACCCAATATTATCGCTCGCGGCACTCCCGGGTTTTCCGGTGCCGATCTTGCCAATTTAGTCAACGAGGCCGCCTTGTTTGCCGCACGCGGTGATAATACATTTGTCACGATGATGAATTTTGAAAAGGCCAAAGACAAAATCATGATGGGTGCGGAGCGTAAATCCCTGGTGATGGATGAGTCTGAAAAACAACTGACGGCATTTCATGAGGCGGGTCATGCCATTGTGGGCTTGAGTGTGCCGTCACACGACCCGGTTTACAAAGTGACCATCATTCCTCGTGGCCGCGCCCTGGGCGTGACGATGTTTTTGCCCGAGGCGGATCGTTACAGTTACAGCAAAGAGCGTCTGGAAAGCCAGGTATCAACGATGTTTGGTGGGCGTATTGCCGAAGAGCAGGTGTTCGGCCCGGAGTCTGTGACCACCGGTGCGTCTAACGATATTCAGCGTGCTACGGAGATTGCACGCAACATGGTGACCAAATGGGGCTTGTCCGAAAAACTGGGTCCATTGACTTACATGGAAGAAGAGGGTGAAGTTTTTCTCGGTCATTCCGTTGCACAGACCAAGCATGTTTCGGATGAAACTGCGCATATCATTGATGAAGAAATCCGTGTCATTATCGATCGAAACTACAAACGTGCGGAAAGTATTTTGATTGAGAAACGCGATGTACTGGATGCCATGGCGGCAGCGTTAATGAAGTTTGAAACCATTGACCAGGCACAAATTAGCGATATCATGGAGGGCAAAGAACCGCGTCCGCCGGCTGATTGGTCTGATGATAATGGAAATACAGATACACCGACAGGCAGTGATGAAAAACAAACCGGCAGCACTGAAGTAAAAAGTGACGAGAGTAAGATTGGTGGGCCTGCAGGCGAGCATTAACTGCTGGCACCTTCAACGAATTCGTTGAAGGTCGTTCTTTATGCTTGTCGTGGGTAGCGTGTTTCTGCACTGGTTTCTGCAATGATAGATACGTTGAATTGTGGCGGAAAATTGCTGGATGTTTCACATGCGTCGCCAGCGAAAGTAATGGGTATTCTCAATGTGACCCCTGATTCCTTTTCGGACGGGGGTCTTTTTGTATCTGCCGAAAATGCCTTGGAACAGGCGCGCAAAATGTTGTTGGAAGGCGCTAACATCATTGATGTGGGGGGGGAGTCAACCCGTCCCGGTGCGGCTGCGGTAACGGTGCAACAGGAGCTGGATCGCGTTATTCCGGTGATTGAAGCGATTTATCGTGACTGTGACACAATACTGTCTATTGATACCAGTAAGCCGGAAGTGATGCGCGAGGCGGTCAAAGCCGGTGCAGGAATGATTAATGATGTGCGTGCATTACGAGCATCGGGCGCGCTTGAAGCGGCCAGTAATGCTGCGAATGAAAACAACGTGGTAGTCTGCTTGATGCACATGCTGGGTGAGCCGCGTGTGATGCAGGATCATCCCGAATATGATGATGTTGTGAATACGGTAAAAACTTTTTTGCAGGAGCGTATTGCGGCTTGTGTGGCGGTGGGTATTGCAGATGAGAATATGTTAATTGATCCGGGTTTTGGTTTCGGTAAAACGGTCGCACACAATTTGAGCTTGGTGAAGCATTTAGCGGAATTTACATTACTGGATAAGCCCATTGTGATGGGAGTATCTCGCAAGTCCACGGTCGGTGCTGTGCTCAATAGATCAACAGCAGAACGTTTGGCCGGTAGTTTGGCGATGGCCGTGCTGTGTTGTCAGCAGGGCGCGAACATTATTCGTACGCATGATGTGGCTGTAACAGTGGATGCGTTGAAAATGTGTCATGCCGTGCAGTCGGTGTGAGTTGAGTTGCCGCTTTCAAAGATTGGTAGATAAGGAAGCAAGGATGGAAAAAAAATATTTTGGTACTGACGGCATTCGCGGCACTGTCGGCGAGGGAGCCATTAATCCTGCCTTTATGTTGAAGTTGGGCTGGGCTGTTGGCCGGGTGTTGGCGAAAAATGGTTCCGGTAAAGTGTTGATCGGTAAGGATACCCGTATTTCGGGTTACATGTTTGAAAGTGCCCTGGAAGCAGGTTTGGCCGCAGCAGGCATCGACAGTTATTTATTGGGACCGATGCCGACACCGAGCATTGCTTATCTGACGCGTACCTTGCACGCCGATGCCGGTATTGTTATTAGCGCATCACATAATCCGTATCAGGATAACGGTTTGAAATTTTTTTCGTCGCGAGGCACAAAACTTTCTGATGAGATTGAATTGGCGATTGAGGCCGAACTTGAAAAAGAAATGTTATGTGTCGATTCCGCCTCGCTGGGAAAGGCAGAGCGGGTGGTGGATGCGGCGGGCCGCTATATCGAATTTTGTAAAAGTACGGTGCCATCTTCCTTGAGTTTGAGGGGAATGAAAATTGTGGTGGATTGCGCGCATGGTGCGACTTATCACATTGCCCCGAGTGTGTTTGATGAATTGGGCGCCGAGGTGGTTTCCATCGGTGTTGCCCCCAATGGTCTGAATATTAATGATGAGGTGGGCTCGACGCAGCCTGCGGCGCTGCAGCGCACGGTATTGGAACATGGCGCAGATTTGGGTATTGCGCTGGATGGCGACGGTGACCGGGTGATCATGGTTGACCATAAAGGTGAAATCGTCGATGGCGATGAGTTGCTGTACATCATTGCTCGTTCACGATTGAGCGAAGGCAGTCTGCCTGGCGCGGTTGTGGGTACCTTGATGAGTAACCTCGGCTTGGAAATTGCGCTTCGGCGAGACGGTATCGATTTCAAGCGCGCCAAAGTGGGTGACCGTTATGTGATGGAGCTGCTGAATAATGGTGGCTGGACCCTCGGGGGTGAGTCGTCGGGCCATATTATCTGCCTGGATCGTACCTCTACAGGTGATGGCATCGTTGCGGCGTTGCAGGTGATCTACGCCGTGCGGTCTACGGGCCTTAGTCTGAACGAATTGAAATCCGGAATGAATAAGTTTCCACAATACATGGAAAATGTGCAGGTCAGCGGCAAAGTTGATCCCGATGCGTCTGCGGATATTGTGCAAGCGGTCAGCGAGGCCGAGGCCGAATTAGGCGACCGTGGCCGAGTATTGTTGCGGCCCTCGGGGACTGAACCGGTGGTGCGGGTGATGGTAGAGGGTGAAGATGCGGCCATGGTCAGCCAGCTTACGCGCCGTTTGGCGCTTGTGGTCAAGGAGGCCTTGTCGGAATAAGCCCCAAAGGCCCCACAGTTTGTCTTTTTGGTGCAGGGCGGTTAGTATTTGCGCCCTGATTTTTGACTGGATCTATGGGGCAATAGTCGGGTTTATTTTGAAGGCTGCTGCACAAAAGGATAGTCGGAACCATTTTATACTGATGCTGGGAGTGGCACGTTTTGAACACCCAGCAGAGTAAGACTGATAGCCCCTAGGGTTATTATTCATTAGCATTTTGCGAGTACTGTTTGCGGTATTTTACAGTACTAAAAAGAAAGGAAAAAAATTCTTATGCGTCAAACACTTGTAGCCGGTAACTGGAAAATGAACGGTTCTCTGAAATCCAACCAGCGGCTGCTTGAGGGGATTAAAGCGGGTGTTGAGGCGGGTGTGGCTGCAAAAGTAGTGGTCTTCCCTCCCGCGATTTATCTCAGTCAGGTAGCGGCAGTGTTAGAGGACAGTGGGGTTTCCTGGGGGGGGCAAAATATCAGTCCCAAAAGATTGGGGGCCTTCACCGGCGAAATTTCTACCGGTATGTTACTGGATACCCAATGCAAATATGTCATCGTTGGCCACTCAGAGCGTCGTGCATTGTTTGGCGATACCGACGCAGTGGTTGCGGATAAATATGCTGCCGCCATGATCGCTGGATTGATTCCCATTCTGTGTGTGGGAGAGTTGTTGGAGGAGCGCGAGTCGGGTGATACCGAAGCGGTGGTTGCCCGACAGTTAGATGCGGTGTTGCAAAAATCAGGTGTAGCGGCTTTGGCTGCCGGCATCGTCGCCTACGAACCGGTATGGGCGATCGGCACCGGTGAAACGGCTTCACCTCAGCAGGCTCAGGATGTACACGCTTTTATTCGCCAAAGAGTGCGTGAAAAAAATGCTGCTGTCGCCGAAAAACTCCAGATTCTTTACGGTGGCAGTGTAAAACCGGATAATGCTGCTGAGTTATTTGCGATGGCGGATATTGATGGTGGCCTGATCGGTGGCGCGTCGCTGGAAGCTGATGGATTTCTGGCCATTTGCCGTGCTGGTTAGTTGCGATAATTAGTTGCGCTCGACATAAAAATGAAACGTACTATTTGAGTTTATAACGTTATGCAAACAGCATTAATAGCAATTCATGTTTTGGTTGCATTTAGCATTGTTGGTCTCGTGCTCATGCAACATGGCAAGGGCGCGGACGCTGGGGCAGCGTTCGGGGCGGGTGCAGCAGGCGGGGCCTCGGGGTCTGTTTTTGGCTCCAAGGGATCCAGCAATTTCCTTTCGCGATCCACGGCCATCCTGGCGACCATTTTTTTTATGACCAGTCTTTCCATGGCCTATATGTCCAGAAGCATGGAGACGCCAACAAGCTTGATGGATCAGCAGACAGAGGCACCTGCAAGTTCATTGATGTCAGAAGGCATGGATATTTCTGATGCCCCTGTGGTGCCGATGCAGCAGCAGGATATCAGTGATGTGCCGGAAAACCCATAGTCGGGTTTTATCAACATGGTTTTCTCGACCATTGTTTTCGAGCGTCGTTTTTGATCATAAATTAGAATAGAGAGTGTAGGCACATTTCCAAACGTCATGACGACTTTGACTGGCGGGATAGGCGATCTTCACAAAACAAATATGCCGATGTGGTGAAATTGGTAGACACGCTATCTTGAGGGGGTAGTGGCGAAAGCTGTGCCGGTTCGACTCCGGCCATCGGCACCATAATTAAGCATAAAGTAATAGGGTGCCCGGAAATGGTGCGAATTAAAGCATTGATTGCCAAGGGTTATTTCTGTTCATGTCAGTCTTGACAAGCTCTTTTGAACTAGCCTAGACTTAGTGGTTAGTGTGGACGAGTAGCGATGTACTGCTTGGTACAAAAGTTGGCATTGGTTGTCACTGAAGTGTTTGCGACAAACATTTTGTAAAAACGTTAAAAAAACAATAATAATATCTGCGGGTGGGACTCTAAGCAGTATGCTTGAAAATTATTTACCTATTCTGGTGTTTTTGGTGCTGGGCCTGTTTTTTGGCATAGCGCCGATTGCTATGGCTTATGTGCTGAGCGAACAACGACCCGATAGCGCAAAAACATCTCCCTACGAATGCGGCTTTGAAGCCTTTGAAGACTCGCGCATGAAGTTTGATGTGCGTTTTTATCTGGTCGCTATTTTGTTTATCATTTTCGATCTTGAGATTGCCTTTATGTTTCCCTGGGCGATAGTACTTGGGGATCTTGGGGTTTATGGTTTCTGGGTTATGTTTGTCTTTTTAGCGATTCTGATTGCCGGCTTTGCCTATGAATGGAAAAAAGGGGCAATGGAATGGGAATAGAAGGCATTCTGGAGAAAGGGGTTGTCACCACCTCTGCGGATAAACTCATTAACTGGGCACGAACCGGTTCTTTATGGCCGATGACTTTTGGTCTTGCCTGTTGCGCGGTAGAAATGATGCATGCAGGTGCATCGCGTTATGATCTTGATCGTTTTGGCGTGATTTTTCGTCCTAGCCCGCGACAATCGGATGTGATGATCGTTGCAGGTACTTTGGTGAATAAAATGGCGCCAGCACTGCGAAAAGTCTATGACCAAATGGCTGAACCACGCTGGGTGATTTCTATGGGGTCGTGCGCCAATGGTGGTGGTTATTACCACTATTCATATGCCGTTGTGCGTGGTTGTGACCGTATAGTGCCGGTTGATATCTATGTGCCAGGTTGTCCGCCAACGGCAGAAGCGTTGTTGTACGGCATTATTCAGTTACAAAATAAAATTAAGCGCACAAATACTATTGCGCGTTAGCGGTAGCCGTTAATTCTAGCCAGTAAACGCAATCGTTAATAATAATGGTATTTTGGCCATGTTGGCTAATTTTAAAATAAGTGAAGTGAGGAATTTTTTTGCCAATGAGTAACGCTGTCGACAAACTTGCCGCGTGTATTCAGGATCGCTTCAGCGATCTGCTGGCTGTTGATGTGGCTTTTGATGAAGTTACTATTGAAGTGGCTACCAAGAATGTCTTGCAATTATGCACGGCGTTGCGTGATGAATCGGAATTTGCCTTTACCTTGCTAATTGATCTTTGCGCAGTCGATTACCTCACCTATGGCAAAGCTGAATGGGAGACTAATTCGGCGACCGGGAGTGGTTTTAGCCGTGGTGTAGCAGACCTTGAAGTGACTACCAGCCAGGGCGAAGACCCGCGGCGATTTGCAGTGGTTTATCACTTGCTGTCGGTGACGAATAACTGTCGTCTACGGGTAAAAATTTATCTTGATGAAAATGAACCCATTGTGGATTCTGTTGTGGATATTTGGTCGGGTGCCAACTGGTTTGAACGTGAAGCCTTTGACTTGTATGGCGTTATGTTTCGCGGCCATCCTGATTTGCGCCGGCTGTTAACGGACTATGGTTTCATTGGTCACCCATTCCGTAAAGATTTCCCGTTAATCGGCAACGTAGAGATGCGTTACGATGCGGAAAAGCGTCGCGTGATATACGAGCCGGTCAGTATTGAACCGCGAACACTGGTGCCGAAAGTCATCCGTGACGATCAGCAATTGGGTGGTGAGAAAAGTGCCTGAGATTAAGAATTACACTCTGAATTTTGGGCCTCAGCATCCTTCTGCGCATGGCGTGCTGCGCTTGGTACTGGAAATGGATGGCGAGACGATTGAACGCGCCGATCCTCATATTGGTCTTTTGCATCGTGCCACGGAAAAGCTGGCCGAATCCAAACCTTACAACCAAAATATTCCTTACATGGATCGTCTCGATTACGTTTCCATGATGTGCAATGAACACAGTTACGTTTTGGCCCTGGAAAAAATGCTGGGCGTAGAAGCACCTGAGCGAGCGCAGTATATTCGCGTGATGTTCGATGAAATCACCCGTATCTTGAATCACTTAATGTGGTTAGGCGCACATGCGCTGGACATCGGTGCAATGACGATTTTTTTGTATGCCTTCCGCGAACGTGAAGACATGATGGACATGTACGAGGCCGTTTCTGGTGCGCGCATGCATGCAGCTTATTATCGACCGGGTGGCGTGTATCGGGATCTTCCTGAGAAAATGCCGCAGTACGAAGCTTCTAAATGGCACAGCCAGAAAGAGGTTGATGTTAAAAATCAAAATCGACAGGGAACTCTGCTGGATTTCATTGAAGACTTCACCAATCGTTTTCCTGGCTGCGTTGATGAATATGAAACACTGTTGACGGATAACCGCATCTGGAAACAACGCACCGTGGGTATTGGTGTAGTCAGTCCGGAACGAGCATTGCAGTTAGGATTCACCGGACCCATGCTGCGCGGTTCAGGTATCGAGTGGGATCTGCGTAAAAAACAGCCTTACGAAATTTATGACCGGCTGGATTTTGAAATTCCAATTGGCGCGACGGGCGACAGTTACGACCGGTATTTGGTGCGCATTGAAGAGATGCGTCAATCCAACAGTCTTATCAAGCAGTGCATCACTTGGTTGCGTGAGAACCCGGGTCCAGTGATGCTAGATGATCACAAGTTAACTCCGCCCAGTCGTGAACATATGAAGGATGACATGGAGTCATTGATTCACCACTTTAAGTTATTTACCGAAGGTTATGCTTTGCCCCCAGGTGAAGTTTATGCCGCTATTGAACATCCCAAGGGCGAGTTTGGTATTTATCTGGTGTCGGATGGTTCTAACAAACCGTATCGTTTAAAAATTCGCGCACCAGGGTTTGCCCATATTTCAGCGTTGGATGAAATGGTACGTGGGCACATGTTGGCTGACGTAGTGGCAATAATTGGTACTCAGGATATCGTATTTGGCGAGGTGGATCGTTAATGGTTGCGGTCATGAACCAAGATGTGGATCAGATGATTTCTGCGGAATCCAGGGCTGAAATTGATCAATGGGTTGCGAAATATCCACCTGAACAAAAACAGTCTGCGGTAATGGCAGCATTACGCATCGTTCAAGATGCGAATGAGAGTTATTTAACGACTGAGTTGATGGATGCGGTGGCGGACTATCTTGAAATGCCCCGTGTTTCGGTTTACGAAGTTGCCACCTTTTATTCCATGTATGAATTGTCACCCGTGGGTAAACATAAAATATGTGTCTGTACGAACATATCCTGCATGCTATGTGGTTCCGATGAAGTGGTCGCGCATTTGAAAGAAAAATTGGGTATTGGTTTTGGTGAAACCACGGCTGATGGTCGCTTCACATTGAAAGAGGTGGAATGTTTAGGAGCTTGTGTCGGCGCGCCGATGTTACAAATAGGCACCCAGTATCACGAACATTTAACCGCTGAAAAAATCGACCAAATTTTAGATGGCTTGGATTAGACTGGAAACTAAAAATAATGGTCAACGAAGTCTGTTTTAAAACCCTACACCTCGATAAACCGTGGACGCTTGAGACTTATCAAAACGAAGGTGGCTATGAGGTGTGGAAAAAGCTTCTGGCTGAGAAAACTTCGCCGGAAGATATTATCAGCGAACTGAAGGCGTCGGCATTACGGGGCAGAGGCGGTGCTGGTTTTCCAACGGGACTAAAATGGAGTTTCATGCCGCGTAATACGCCGGGACAGAAATATATTGTCTGCAATTCAGATGAAGGCGAGCCAGGCACGTGTAAAGATCGGGATATTCTGCGCTACAACCCTCATGCGCTGGTGGAAGGTATGGCTATTGCCGGCTATACCATTGGCGCGACCGTAGGTTATAACTATATACGTGGTGAATTTTGGGAACCTTACGAGCGTTTTCAACAGGCAATCGATGATGCCTATGCGGCAGGATTGCTGGGTAAAAATATCATGGGTTCCGGTGTAGATTTTGATCTTTACACGCACTTGGGTGGAGGAGCCTATATTTGCGGCGAAGAGACTGCACTGCTGGAATCTCTTGAAGGCAAGAAAGGCCAGCCGCGTTTCAAACCACCATTTCCTGCCAGCTTTGGCCTATATGGTCGACCCACCACAATTAATAACACCGAGACGCTTGCTTCAGTACCCTTGATTTTGCAAAAAGGGGGGCAGTGGTTTCTCGATATTGGCAAACCCAATAATGGTGGGCCAAAAATTTATAGCGTCAGCGGCCACGTTAATAATCCCGGTAACTTTGAAGTGCCCATGGGTATGCCTTTTTCAGAATTATTGGAAATGGCTGGCGGTGTAAAAGACGGTAATAAACTGAAGGCGGTTATTCCTGGTGGTTCATCAACGCCTGTACTGACGGGCGAAGAAATGATGGAAGTCACCATGGATTATGATTCCATTGCCAAGGCGGGTTCAATGTTAGGTGCGGGTTCTGTTATCGTTATGGATGAAACAACCTGCATGGTACGTGCTCTGGCGCGTATCTCACATTTTTATTATGAAGAGTCCTGCGGACAATGTACGCCTTGCCGTGAGGGTACGGGTTGGCTGTCTCGCGTGATACATCGCATAGAGCACGGACAAGGCAAGCCAGAAGATCTGGATTTATTGCTGGATGTCGCCAATAAAATACAGGGGCGAACGATCTGTGCGTTAGGCGATGCTGCTGCGATGCCGGTTAGCAGTTTTGTGAAAAAATTTCGGGATGAGTTCCAATACCATATCGACCACAAGACTTGTATGGTGGGTGCGGGAAGTTAATGACATTAATATCTGTAGTAACAATAGTAAAATGTATAACAAATTTTTGTAGCAATTAAGAATGGTGTGAGTATCACGATGGTTAACATCGAAATAGATGGCAAACAATTAGAAGCGCGTGAAGGTGCGATGATTATTGAGGCAGCGGATGATGCGGGGATATATATTCCGCGCTTCTGCTATCACAAAAAATTGTCTATCGCCGCTAACTGCCGTATGTGCCTGATTGAGATTGAGAAGGTAGGCAAAGCCTTGCCTGCTTGTGCGACCCCGATTACCGACGGTATGAAGATTAATACTCGTTCAGCCAAAGCCATTGAAGCGCAAAAAAGCGTGATGGAATTTTTGCTCATCAATCATCCTCTTGATTGTCCTATCTGTGATCAGGGTGGGGAGTGTGAGCTTCAGGATATCGCCATGGGCTATGGCGGTGATGTGTCGGTGTATGCCGAGAAAAAACGCGTCGTTGAAAATAAAAATTTTGGTCCATTGATTTCTGGCGATATGACCCGTTGCATTCATTGCACTCGCTGTGTTCGTTTTGGTGAGGAAGTGGCCGGCATTAAAGAAATGGGTGCCATTGGGCGTGGCGAGCATATGGAAATTGGTACTTATGTTCAGCTTAGTATCAGTTCAGAAATGTCTGGTAATATTATCGACCTGTGTCCTGTAGGCGCGTTGACGGCTAAGCCGTCCCGCTTCGGAGCGCGTGCCTGGGAAATGATACAGCGTGAAAGCATTGCGGCTCACGATTGTATGGGTTCCAATATTCTCGTGCATACTTTCAGGAATCAGGTGGTGCGTGTTGTTCCGAAAGACAACGAAGAAATTAATGAAACTTGGTTGTCAGACCGTGACCGTTTCAGTTATGAAGGTTTAAACAGCAGTGAACGATTAAGTTCGCCGCTGATAAAAGAAAACGGCGAATGGAAAAAGGTTGATTGGGACACTGCGCTGCACAAAGTTATTGGTGGTGTGAGTAAACTTCTCAGCGAAAAAGGTGTGGATCAGTTAGCTGCAATCAGCTCGCCTAGCGCGACCACCGAAGAACAGTACTTGCTGCAGAGACTCCTGCGTGAAATAGGCTCGGGGAATATCGACCATCGAATCAATCAACGTGATTTTTCAGATCAGGAGGATGAACCTGTACTTCCCTGGTTAGGTCAGTCCATTCAGGATTTGGAAAAAAATAATGCAATATTGCTGGTGGGTGCGAATGTCCGCAGGGACCAACCCATAGCCGGACACAGAATAAGAAAAGCAGCACTGCATGGCGGAAATATAATGGCCGTGAATCAAGTTGATTACGACTTTAACTTCCCCTTGTCCGCGAAAAAAATCAGTAGCCCACGAAAACTTCTGGGCGAACTAGGAGCGATCTTAAAGGCTATTTGTAATGCCGCATCGTCTGACGTTCCTTCTGGGCTGGAAGCGTTGTTGTCGAATATTGAAGTTGATGAAACGCATGAGAAAATCGCACGATATTTACTGGATGCAGAAACCGCGACGGTAATCCTGGGGCATGATGCCATCGCGCATTCACATTTTGCCAGTCTCCGAGCCATTACTGGCCAAATTGCGGAATTAACATCGAGCAAATTGAGCTATCTGTCCGATGGCTGTAACAGCGCGGGAGCATTTATAGCAGGTGCCATTCCGCATCGTGGATCTGCGGGAGCGGATACGGCAATCAGAGGTAAAAACCTCAGTGAAATGTTTGATAGCGGATTAGCGGGCTATATTTTACTGGGTCTTGAGCCGGAAGAAGATTGTGCAGATTCAAGTCGCGCACTGAAAGCGCTGGAGGCCGCAGAATTTGTTGTTGTAATGAACGCTTTCAGCAGTGACAAAATGAAAGAATATGCGGATGTTATTTTACCGATAACACCTTTCACGGAAACATCCGGAACTTTTGTGAATGCAGAAGGCCGCTGGCAGAGTTTTGAAGCAGTTGTAGAGCCTTTGGGTGATGCTCGGCCCGCTTGGAAAGTGTTGCGGGTATTGGGTAACCTGTTCGATTGCGATGGTTTTGAATATGTCACCAGTATTGAGGTGCGTGATGAGCTGAAGGCACTGGCGAGCAACATCACATTATCAAATGATATGAAATGGCAGTGCCCAGCAACGCTGTCGATGGACTCTACTGGAATTGAAAGTATTACAGATCGTTCAATGTATTGCAGTGACGGTCTCGTGCGCCGCGCAAGTTCTCTCCAGGAGGTTGTCAAAGCGCATCAAATGGCCATTCGTGTGAATCAAACAGTTGCTACCAGTGCTGGATTAACTGGTGGTGAGCCGGCTATCGCAAAGAAAAATAATATCGAGTTGACCCTGCCTCTGGTCATTGATGACCGTGTTCCTGATGACAGTGTGTTAGTTCCAGGCGCAGCGCCTGAATCGTTAATTCATGGAACAGGGACAGGTAAAGTTACTTTGTCGCGCGTTTAAACGTTGCTGTTTAAATGGTTAATGTGCAATTCAAGTAACAACGATATTAATATGAGAAAAGTGAATGATTGAAACCATTGAATCAACGCTAAATTTCTTGCCACCTGAACTCGTGGTGATGATTATTATCGTCGGTAAGATTTTGGTACTGGTGTTGCCGCTGATGGGTGCGGTAGCATATCTGACGCTGGCTGAGCGTAAAGTCATTGGTTACATGCAGGTTCGTATTGGCCCCAATAGAGTGGGTCCACTAGGATTGTTACAACCCATTGCCGACGCCATAAAATTGATGTTCAAGGAAACGATCTTCCCGGCGAATGCGAACCGCTTTTTGTTTATATCAGCGCCTGTTTTGACGTTAGCACCTTCATTGGCAGCATGGGCTGTGGTTCCGTTTAACGACACGCTGGTTATTTCAAACATTGATGCCTCGATTCTTTATATTTTAGCCATGACCTCCCTGGGCGTTTATGGGGTGATCATTGCGGGCTGGGCATCCAATTCCAAGTATGCCTTTATCGGTGCGATGCGATCCGCTGCACAGATTGTTTCTTATGAAATTGCCATGGGATTTGCGTTGGTGGGTGTATTAATTGCTGCTGGTAGTTTAAACCTGGGTGAAATAGTGGAAGGGCAGCGCGGTGATCTTGGTATGATAAATTGGTACCTTCTGCCGCTGTTGCCTCTGTTTATGGTGTATTTTATTTCCGGCGTGGCCGAAACCAACCGCGCTCCGTTTGATGTGGCGGAAGGTGAGTCAGAGATTGTCGCCGGTTTCCACGTTGAATATTCCAGCATGTCATTTTCTGTTTTCTTCCTGGCAGAGTATGCCAATATGATTCTGATTGCATTGTTGACAGCGATCATGTTTCTGGGAGGTTGGTTGTCGCCATTGAATGGGATTTTGCCTGCGAGTTTGCTCGAAGGTGAGGGCACGGTTGCCATGTTGCTCGGTGATGGCATGCATTGGTTGCTCTTCAAAACGTCATTCTTTTTGTTTTTGTTTTTATGGTTCCGTGCGACTTTCCCACGTTATCGTTATGACCAAATCATGCGGCTTGGCTGGAAGGTGTTTATTCCGATCACCATCGTATGGCTATTAGTGGTTGCTGCCATGGTGGTTGGTAGTGTAGGACCGTGGTTTGATTAACGGTATAAATGACAGTTTGATAGATAGTGCGTTTATTTAATGGTTTATGGTTTTCACAATAATCTGGATGAATAGTTTATGAATACAATTACAAACTATTTTAAAAGCCTCATATTGGCCGAGCTTTTCCGAGGCTTAATGCTTACTGGAAAATATTTTTTCCGGAAAAAAATCACGGTGCAATATCCAGAAGAAAAAACACCTATGTCACCCCGGTTTCGAGGTTTGCATGCGCTGCGTCGCTACCCGAATGGTGAAGAGCGCTGTATTGCCTGTAAACTCTGTGAGGCGGTTTGTCCTGCGTTGGCCATAACTATCGACTCAGAAGAACGGGACGATGGTACGCGACGCACCACACGATACGATATAGATTTAACAAAATGTATATTTTGTGGCTATTGCGAAGAAGCCTGCCCGGTTGATGCGATTGTTGAGACCCGCCATTTTGAATATCACGGCGAAAAGAAAGGAGATCTTTATATGACGAAAGAAAAGCTTCTTGCGATTGGTGATAAAATGGAAAAAGAAATCGCGGCTGATCGGGCGGATGATGCAAAATTTCGTTAGACAACAACGTAAATAATTTAAAGACAGTTTAACTCTAATTTAACGACAGAATAAGAAATAAGAAACGAACAATATGGGATTTGATGAAATTATTTTTTATGCCTTAGCCACGATTCTGGTGGGCTCAGCGGCTTTAGTGGTGACCTTACGCAATCCTGTTTTTTGTGCGTTGGCGTTAGTGCTGGCATTTTTTATGAGTGCAGGCATCTGGATATTTTTAGAAGCAGAGTTTCTCGCGCTAACACTGATATTAGTGTACGTGGGTGCGGTCATGGTTTTGTTCCTCTTTGTGGTAATGATGCTCGATATCAACCTTGCGGTGTTGCGTGAAGGGTTTACGCGCTATTTACCGCTCGGTTTGGTTGTTGCCGTTATTTTAGTGGCAGAGTTAGTGCTGATTGTTGGGCCTGAAAATTTCGGTTTGGAAATGATGCCGCGCCCTGAACCGCAACCAGAGGGATATAGCAATACCAGAGAAATAGGTATGGTTTTATATACGGTATATTTATACCCATTCCAGATTGCCGCAGTAATACTGGTGGTGGCTATTGTTGCAGCAATATCATTAACATTACGACGTCGTAGTACCACACGATTTATGAAACCTGAGGCGCAAGTTACTGTGAAACGGAAAGATCGAGTACGGTTGGTGAAGATGTCGTCTGATACAAATACAAATAACGAATAATTGTTGTCTCCGGGGGGAGTATGATTTCAATTTCTCACTTTCTAATACTGGGCGCTATTTTGTTCTGCATTGGCGTGGCTGGTATTTTCCTGAATCGAAAAAATGTCATCATTTTATTGATGGCTATCGAAATCATGCTGTTGGCGGTCAATATGAATTTTGTCGCCTTTTCTCACTATTTGGACGATATCTCTGGTCAGATTTTTGTATTTTTCATTCTGACTGTGGCAGCAGCAGAGGCCGCCATTGGTTTGGCGATACTGATTGTGCTGTTTCGTAATCGCCGTACTATTAATGTTGAAGAACTGGATTCCCTTAAAGGGTAGAGCGGAGTTTTTTTGATAATGGAAAAGATCTACTTGACCCTTGCTTTGGCTCCACTGGTTGGAGCAATTATTGCTGGCCTGTTTGGTAAAAAGATTGGTCGTGCGGGCGCACACTGGGTAACTATCCTCGGTGTTGGAATTTCCTTTTTCTTGTCGGTACTGGTCTTCAAAGATGTGATAGTTGATGGCGCTGCGGTATTTAACGCTACGGTATACACGTGGGCAGTCAGTGATGGCATCCAGTTTGAAGTCGGTTTCTTGATCGATTCACTGACTGCAGTGATGTTGGTTGTAGTCACTTTCGTTTCACTTATGGTGCATATTTATACCATTGGTTATATGCATGATGATGACGGGTATCAGCGCTTTTTCAGTTATATCTCGCTGTTTACTTTCTCCATGCTGATGTTGGTGATGGCCAATAACTTTATGCAGCTTTTCTTTGGCTGGGAAGCTGTGGGCCTAGTTTCATATTTGTTGATTGGCTTTTGGTATAAACGCGATACCGCAATATATGCCAACATGAAAGCTTTTTTGGTTAATCGAGTCGGTGATTTTGGGTTTTTGCTCGGTATTGCCGCGATTTTGATGTATTTCAATAGCCTGGATTATGCCGATGTATTTGCAGCGGTACCGGCGATGGTCGGTTTGACCATCGAGATTATTCCGGGAGTCGAGTGGTCAGTGATCACGGTCATTTGTATTTTGCTGTTTATTGGTGCCATGGGTAAATCTGCACAAGTCCCACTGCATGTTTGGCTGCCTGATTCAATGGAAGGCCCTACTCCTATTTCTGCGCTTATCCACGCAGCCACAATGGTAACCGCGGGAATTTTTATGGTGGCACGGATGTCGCCAATGTTTGAATATTCCGAGACGGCACTGAGCTTTGTATTGGTTATCGGTGCGATTACTGCATTATTTATGGGCTTGTTGGGTATTATCCAAAATGACATCAAGCGTGTCATCGCATATTCTACTTTGTCACAATTGGGTTATATGACGGTCGCATTGGGTGTGTCAGCATACTCTGCGGGCATCTTTCATTTAATGACTCATGCTGCGTTTAAAGCTCTGTTGTTCCTGGGCGCAGGTTCAGTCATTATCGCGATGCACCATAAACAAGATATTCGTGAAATGGGTGGCATTAAAAAATACATGCCGATTACCTATATCTGTATGTTAATCGGTTCATTGGCGTTGATTGGCTTCCCAGGATTTTCCGGATTCTTTTCAAAAGACGCGATCATTGAAGCAGTGCATGCTTCAACGATTCCAGGTTCAAGTTTTGCTTACTTCGCAGTCGTCGCAGGTGTTTTCATCACCGCTTTCTACAGCTTTAGAATGTTTTTCCTAGTCTTTCATGGCGAAGAGCGTATGGATGATCATATCAAAGAACATCTGCATGAGCCCCCGAAGGTTGTTATTGTGCCGCTCATGTTGTTAGCGATTCCTTCGGTGATTGCGGGTGCTTTCTATATTGAGCCCATGTTATTTGGTGACCTGTTTAAAGATGCCATTTTTGTTAAACCCGAGCATGACGTACTCGCAAAGATTGGTGAACGTTACACGGGAGTCGGGAGTTTCATGGCTCACGGTGTTATGACACTACCTTTCTGGCTGGCTGTGGCGGGTGTTGGAACGGCTGCCTTCTTTTATTTGAAGCGCCCGGATATCCCGCTTATGATAAAAAACAAATTCTCGCTGATTTACACCGTGCTGGATCGGAAGTATGGCTTTGATGACTTTAATGATACGTTTTTTGCCGGCGGTGCGCGTGCTTTAGGACGTGTATTTTGGAATGTTGGTGATACGAAGATGATTGATGGCGTAATGGTGAATGGAACGGCGAAGGGTATCGGATGGATTTCTGGAAAAATACGTGCGATGCAAACGGGATATTTATATCACTATGCTTTTGTCATGATCATTGGTCTGTTAGCGATGATTAGCTGGATTTCTATTACTAACTAGTACCGCGAAGCTGTTATTCAAAACCGATAAACTAAAAAAAATATAAAGAAGAACAAAGGTTATTTTGCATGTTTGCTGATTTGCCCCTGTTAAGTTTGGTTATTTGGGCGCCCATTATTGGTGGCGTGTTGGTGTTGTTTGCGAATAAAGAAGAGCAGGCGGCAACCGCAAAGATGATTGCTCTGGTCGCATCGATTATCACGTTTTTATTAACCATTCCGCTGTACACCGGTTTTGATGTGTCGACGTATGAGATGCAGTTTGCTGAAAAAACGAACTGGATACCGCTATTCAATATTAATTACCATCTCGGCATTGATGGTATTTCCATGCCCTTGATATTGCTGACCTCGTTTACCACGGTATTGGTGATCATTGCGGGTTGGGAAGTCATTAAGGTTAAAACGGCGCAGTACATGGCAGCATTCCTGATCATGGATGGATTAATGATCGGTGTGTTCTCTGCGTTGGATTCCATTCTGTTTTATGTCTTTTGGGAAGCAATGTTGATCCCGATGTTTTTGATCATTGGCATCTGGGGTGGGGAGCGGCGTGTTTACGCCACTATCAAATTCTTCATTTATACCTTCCTGGGTTCTGTGTTCATGCTGGTTGCTTTGATCTACATGTATACGCAATCTGGTACTTTTGGCATTCTCGATTTCCACGATATCAAGCTGGGAATGACAGAACAGATTCTGATATTTATCGCTTTCTTACTGGCTTTTGCCGTAAAAGTGCCGATGTGGCCAGTGCATACGTGGCTGCCCGATGCCCACGTTGAAGCACCGACCGGGGGGTCTGTGATCCTGGCCGCAATCATGTTGAAAATGGGTGCTTACGGTTTTGTACGGTTTAGCATGCCCATTGCCCCAGATGCCTCACAGGCTCTCGATTGGTTGATGATTACCCTGTCTTTGATTGCCATTGTGTACATTGCTTTTGTGGCTTTAGTACAAAAAGACATGAAAAAACTGATTGCCTACTCATCAATTTCGCACATGGGCTTTGTGACGCTCGGTTTCTTCATTGTGTATGCAATCGTCGAAAATACCGGCAGTGTGCAGGGTGCGGCCATGGGTATCGAAGGTGCATTAGTACAAATGATTTCCCACGGCTTTATCTCAGGTGCACTGTTCCTCTGCATTGGTGTTATGTATGACCGGATGCATAGTCGATTGATTGATGACTATGGTGGTGTTGCAAACACCATGCCGGTATTTGCTGGATTAATGGTGTTTTTTGCCATGGCCAATGCAGGCTTGCCCGGCACTTCTGCTTTTGTGGGTGAATTCTTTGTTATCCTGGCCTCCTTTAAGGCTAATTTCTGGATCGCCTTTTTAGCGGCTAGCACGCTGATTTTTGGTGCGGCTTACACCCTATGGATGGTAAAGCGTGTCATCTTTGGTGAGATTGCTAACGAAAAAGTGGCTGCACTTAAAGATCTCAATAACCGTGAGTTTTTTGTCCTGGGAACACTTGCAGTTGCAGTATTATTATTGGGTCTTTGGCCAGCGCCGCTGCTTGACGTCATGCACGTCACCGTAGATCACCTTGTGCAACAAATCACACAGTCGAAGTTATAATTATGCAAACCAGTTTCCAAATGCCAGATTTGATGCCGGCCATACCAGAGATATTTCTGCTCACAATGACCTGTATTATTTTGCTCATTGTTCCCTATCTTTCTGATAAAAATCGAGTATTCACCTACTTATTAAGCTTGGGAACATTGGCGGTAACCGCAGCACTAACCGTTGCCTTGCACACGCCTGAAACGGTGTACACATTTGATGGTTCATTTGTCAGTGATACCATGGCCGATGTGTTGAAGGTCTTCGTATACCTTGTCACTGCCGTGGTGTTTATCTATTCACGTAAATATTTGCTGGATCGAGGTATCTTTAAAGGCGAATTTTATGTGCTAGGCCTGTTTGCTGTGTTGGGTATGATGGTGTTGATATCCGCGCATAGCATGTTGACGATGTACCTGGGTTTGGAACTGTTGTCTCTGACACTATACGCATTAGTTGCATTTCATCGTGATTCGCAAGATGCAACAGAGGCGGCAATGAAATACTTTGTTTTGGGTGCCTTGGCCTCTGGTATGTTGTTGTATGGCATGTCTTTGTTGTACGGCGTTACGGGTACGCTGGATATCGGTGGAGTGCATGCTGCAGCAGCGGGACTGGAAGGTTCTAAGAAGATTGTTTTAGGCCTCGGTCTGGTTTTTGTTATCGTCGGCATGGCCTTTAAACTCGGCGCCGTTCCATTCCATATGTGGATTCCGGATGTATACCACGGAGCACCGACGGCGGTGACATTGTTTATTAGTACTGCGCCAAAAATTGCTGCGTTTGCGATGATGATGCGTTTACTGGTTGAAGGCTTGGGTGATATGCATGACCAGTGGCAGGATATTCTGATTATCATGGCGGTGTTGTCCATGGCCGTGGGTAATATTATTGCGATTGCACAGAGCAATATCAAACGCATGCTGGCTTATTCCACAATTTCACATGTTGGTTTTTTACTACTGGGTATATTGGCAGGGACGCAAACGGGTTATACCGCTTCGATGTTTTACGTCATTGTCTATGCACTCATGGGAATGGGTGGTTTTGGCATGATTATTCTTATGAGTCGTGCAGGTTTTGAAGCCGATAAGTTGTCTGATTTCAAAGGACTAAATCAGCGCAGTCCGTGGTTTGCCTTTATCATGATGATTTTGATGTTCTCCATGGCCGGTGTACCACCAACGGTTGGCTTTTATGCGAAGTTTGCGGTGTTACAAGCGGTTATCGACGCAGACCTTATCTGGTTGGCTGTTGTTGCGGTGATCTTCTCAATTATCGGTGTTTTTTATTACTTACGCGTTATCAAATATATGTACTTTGATAAGGCCGAAGACACGCGGCCGATTGAGTCCAGTACGGATATGAAAGTGGTACTGTCCGCAAATGGCCTAGGTATTTTGTTTTTGGGGCTTGCTCCAAGCAGTTTGCTGGCAATGTGCGCGGCAGCCTTGGGCTAAAAGCATCTGAACAGCAACGTCGGCGGGAGCTCCCTGGCGTTGCCAAAGAATAAAATATTCGTGTGGTATTGGGCGATTGTTTAGATCATTCCAGCAAAGGCTTGTACTTTCACGTATTCCCCTGCTTCCACTACGCTGGCTTCCAGTGGTAGTTCAATAAAACAATTTGCCTCGCTCATCGAGCGCAATATCCCGGAGCCTTGGGCGCCGGTGCTCTCGACCTGCATCTCACCGTTCTCATCGGTGCTAATGACACCTCGCTGAAATTCAAGACGGCCGATTCGTTTCTTCAATTTATGAACCATTTTTAAACGCAGGTATTTTGGGGCGACATCATCAATGCCCATCATGCGTAAAATAGCTGGCTGTACAAATTGGTAAAAGGTGACCATTGCAGAAACAGGATTTCCAGGCAGACCAAAAAACTGGCAGTGGTTAATCTGGCCAAAGGCCAGTGGCCGGCCCGGTTTCATGGCAATTTTCCAGAAGCCGATTTGGCCCAGTTTTTCCAGGGTTTCTTTAACGAAATCGGCTTCACCAACGGAGACGCCGCCAGTTGTCACTAACACATCGGCTTTTTCGGTCGCGGTTGCAAAAGCCTCTTCAATAAGTTTACGGTTGTCGGGGATAATGCCCATGTCGATTATTTCAACATCGAGTCGGCGCATCATGCCATCGAGGGCATAACGGTTGCTGTCATAAATTTGTCCGTCCCCCAGAGGTTGTCCGACGCTGCATAATTCATCGCCCGTGGAGAAGAAGGCGACTTTGACCTTTCTGTACACGCAAGCGTCTGCATTTCCCATGGAGGCCAGCATACCAATATCGGCAGGGGTCAGGCGTTTACCCGCCTGAAAAACCGTATCGCCCTTGGCAAGGTCTTCTCCAGCCTGGCGAACATTCTGATTGACTTGATGGCCTGTCGTTATGGTAATAACAGCGCCTTCATGCTGCACGTGTTCTTGCATGATCACCGTATCGGTACCCGTGGGTATCTTTCCGCCAGTCATAATACGTGCGCATTCGCCAGGCAATATAGTGATATCCAACGGGTTTCCAGCCATTATCGTGCCAACGACTTTCAGTTGTGTGGTGCCACTCATAGGGATGTCGGCAGCTGAAATAGCGTAACCATCCATTGCAGAATTAATGTGGGCAGGCACGTTGATGCTTGATTTTACCGCTTCAGCCAAAATACGATTAAGTGCTTCTCGTATCGGCAAGCGTTCTATCTCAACAACATGTTGGACAGCCTCAAGTATTTTGTTGCGGGCTTGTTCGACGTTCAAGGCGGTGGGGTCAGATTCGTCGCAGCCGGGCAGGGTAGGGGATGTGTTATCAGACATGCTCACACTCAGTCGTTGTTAAATTAAAATACCGGAGAATAAACTGAAATATTTCTTTGGCATTGTTTAAGTCCAGGCAGGGAATTTTACCATCAAATTCGTACACGGCATCAGTGGCCACGGCAATAATATTTGAACCGGAGGTCGTGATGGAGGCTGGTTTATGCCCGGAACGATATAATGCAATTTTCGGATAGTCCTCATGTTTGAATCCCTCCACCAGAACAAGGTCTACCCGTGTCGGGTCAATATGCTCCAATAAGGAACCTAACTCCACATCGTTGTTGTCGGGAGTATTTTCTGTAATAAGCGCCCAGCGATATTTCGATGCAATGAGCATTTGATCGGCACCCGCCATGCGTAACTCATAACTGTCTTTGCCAGGTTTATCGATTTCGAAGTCATGATGAGAATGTTTTATGACAGCCACTCGAATACCGGATTGCTTGAACAGGGAAATGAGCGTGATGAGTAGTGTTGTTTTTCCGGTGCCACTGGGAGCCACAAATCCCACGACAGGCAAGGTGGTATTCATCGGCATATTGTTACCTAATCTCCAGAAGCTTTGTGCAATACTGATTGTGCTTCTTGCAGCTCACCAGTGGTATTAATATTTTTAAAACTCTTATATTCATCTGAGAAATCGACCACCGTGTGAGGCAGACTGGTGACCCACGTTTCTACTTTACGTTGACCTGAACTCAGATAGTCCTGTAATGAGACGATGAGGTTGGGCGCATAAAGCCCAAAAAGCGGTTGTAGCCGAGTGCCGTCATGTGGAATAACTGCAGATATTTTTTTGACGGCGGCTGAGTTTAACAAACGGTTGGCAAGATCGGTCGGCAGCAATGGGGCATCACAGGGAATGACGAGCAGGGGAAGCTTGTTTGAATATTCCAGCCCACACAAAATACCGGCGAGTGGCCCTTGAAAACCATCAAGGCTGTCTTGCAGAACAGTGAACCCGTATTGACGATATTGTTCGATATTTCTATTGGCGCTGATAAAAATTTCATTCACCTGTGGTTGCAATTTTGTAATGCAGTGTTCGATCAAACACTTGCTTTCAAAGAGGATCAAGCCTTTATCCTCGCCTCCCATGCGTTTTCCACGTCCACCGGCTAGTATTAAACCATTAACCTTGGTTGCATTATTTGCATCCCATTTTTTCACTGCAGTATTCATCATTCAGTACTCGGTGGCGTATCAATCAAAGTTTCCATTATCATAATCTATGGCAACAACGAACATGGCCACTTCACCACTTGGTGTGTGAACCAGGATTTCGTCTCCAACGGACTTTTTCATCAGTGCAGTTGCCACAGGAGAGTCGATACTGATATATCCTTGTGCCGGGTCAATTTCGTCGGGGCCAACTATTCGATATCGTTGAATATTTTCCATTTCATCCTTTAGTTTGACCCAGGCTCCGAAATAGATGCTGCTGGGATCACGGGGCGCGCTGTCAACAACGGTAATATGGTCTAATCGCTGCCGTAAAAAGCGTACACGGCGGTCAATTTCCCGCAACTGTTTTTTGCCATAAATGTACTCGGCATTTTCGGAGCGATCCCCTTGCGCGGCTGCCTCGCGCACGGCTTGCGTGACCTTGGGCCGCTGCTGCTTCCACAAAAAATTGAGTTCCTCTTCCAGGCGACGATGGCCCTCGGGAGTAATGTATTTAGAACCCGGTTTTTGTGGTGGACGATATCGGCCCATAACTGTTTCCTAAAAAGTGTTGTCTCTCTGATTCGAATTCTCTGTAATGATACACATCATTGCAGAGATTTGGTGATTGCTGAGCTGTGTAACACCGGACATTCGGGTACATCTTTTCAAATTGTGGTTCTAGCGATAGCTCTTGACTCTGTTGTGGGGTACGGAGCCTAAAATAGCGACAGAATGTCCATCTGCCGCAAGGAATGGCACTACAGAAAATTCGTCAGGGGCGGGCGTTAAGGAGCCAGTCCTGGCGGATAACGACAAAAAATATGCGCAATGGATTATTGGTGACCCGGACTATTACAGGCATGGCGGCCCTCAGCGCGTGCAGCTGTGGGTTGTTTGACCGTTGCCACGAAGATGGCAGGTTAGCCATTGAGGCTAAATTATGAGTCAATATTGTAGTGAGCAGAAAAACGACGATCAGATATACCCTCATCGTAACGGCGAAATGTTGCATATTGCGATTGTAGGTACAGGTTCTGGAGCATTTGCAGCGGCGATTGAGGCGGCTCAACGAGGCGCACGTGTCACTATTATTGAAGCCTGTGAAGTGATTGGCGGTACCTGCGTCAATACGGGCTGTGTGCCGTCGAAGATTCTGATTCATGGGGCACACATCGCGCACCAGCAAGACCATCATGCAGTCGCCGGTGTTCCGCTGAATACGCCAGTGATTGACCGAAAGGCGATGGTGGTTCAGCAGCAGGCGTGGGTTGAAAAGTTGCGTTTTGAAAAATATGAAAATATCCTGGAGATGCATTCTGGCATTACACTTTTACGGGGTCAGGCACGGTTTCAAAATACCCGTACCTTGCTTGTTGATCATGCTGATGGAACGGTAAGCACCTTGCTGCCTGACCGTATTTTACTTGCGGTGGGTGCGAGCCCATTTATTCCTGATATTAATGGGCTGAGCGATACACCCTATTGGACGTCGACGGAGGCATTGGTCGCCGAGAAAATTCCACAACATCTTATTGTGCTGGGTAGTTCCGTCGTAGCACTGGAACTCGCCCAGGCCTATCGACATTTGGGGGCGAAAGTGACGGTGCTTGCGCGACGTCGTTTGTTGATGCAGGAGGATCTGCAATTGGCGGAGGGCATTCAGAAAATTTTTACAGACGAAGGTATCGATGTCATGTTGCATACCACCACGCAATCGATTCACCATGATGGTCAACAATTCATGTTAGCGACAAATCACGGTGAAGTTTTCGGTGAGCGCTTACTCATTGCCACCGGACGCCGTTCCAACACCCGCGCCTTAAATCTTGAGAAGTCCGGAGTGGAGACCGATGCTCAAGATGCCATTGTGGTTGATAAGCACATGCGTACCAACATGAATAATATTTCTGCCGTTGGGGATTGCACTAATCAACCCCAATTTGTGTATGTCGCCGCGGCTGCCGGCACTTGTGCGGCACGTAATATGACGGGCAGTGAGGTTAGCCTGGATTTATCAGTGATTCCCGCAGTGATCTTTACCCATCCCCAAATCGCGACAGTTGGGCTCAGTTTGCAACAGGCGAAGCAACAGGGGCTAAAGGTACAGAGTCGTACTCTTGAATTGGCAAACGTGCCTCGTGCCTTGGCAAATATGGATACCCGTGGCTTTATCAAATTAGTTGCAGAAAAAGAACAGGGGCGCATTGTTGGTTGTCAGGTGCTGGCGGCGGAGGGTGGAGAAATTATTCAAACGGCTGCTTTGGCTATTAGCCATCGTATGAGCATTGAAGATCTAACCCATCAATTATTCCCCTATTTAACGATGGCGGAGGGTCTGAAACTCTGCGCCCAAACTTTTGATAAGGATGTTAAGCAGCTTTCCTGCTGTGCAGGCTGAGTAGGAAACAAATTTTGCGTGATCCTATATTGTAAATAGTTGCCAGCGCAGGGCTATAATAGAAAAAGAGAAAACTACCTTCTGTTACTCGGTTCAAGACCATGAATTTCAACAGTATCACTTTTACCATCGGTAAGCTCGCCGCCGCTGCTCATGTGAATGTCGAGACCATTCGTTATTATCAACGCCTGAAATTAATCCCAGAACCGAGTAAACCGGCACAGGGTTATCGTCGCTATCCTGCTGAAATTGTTTCACGAGTGCGGTTTATAAAGCGCACACAATTGCTCGGTTTTACACTCAAAGAAATTCAGGAATTATTGAACCTTGGTGACGGTCACTGTCAGCAAGTGCAATATTTGGCGGAAGAAAAAATACACAGCATTGAAGAGCGTATTGCCGATTTGAAAGTAATGCGCATAGCCCTCAAAGATTTTCTCATCGACTGTCAGGCAACGGGCTCAGAAAATACGCAATGTGCGCTTATCGAAGCCATAGTCTCGATGACTCGCATGGATGTAAATGAGTAAAATTGAGTCGATTCAAGGCTTGACTGACAAAGCTCGGATCAGGTTTACTTAACGGCATTCCTGTACCGACGGTCGCGTATCCAGAATAAGCAAAGATTGACTGCTCGGGTAATCGGCAGCGTCTCTTGGGCAAACTGGCAAAATGGGTAAACGGCGATGGAAACAATATATATGAACACCAGCAAACAAGTGAAGGTGCTTTTTGTGTGCATGGGCAATATCTGCCGATCTCCAACAGCCGAGGGTGTCTTTGCCGCACAGGTCAAAAAGGCACAGCTGGATCATTTCATCGAAATTGACTCGGCAGGGACCCATGCCTATCACGTGGGAGAGGGGCCAGATGCTCGTGCACAAAAGACGGCATTAAAACGTGGCGTGAATTTATCGGCTTTAAGTGCTCGGCGTGTGAACTCGGCTGATTTTGAACGGTTTGATTATGTACTAGCGATGGATCGGGACAATTATCAAGGCTTGGAAGTCATTTGTCCGCCGGGATCCGAACACAAGTTGCATCTGTTTCTGAGTTTTGCGCCGAATCTTGAATATGACGAAGTGCCGGATCCGTATTACGGGGGGGCGACAGGTTTTGAACGCGTGCTGGATATGATCGAAGAGGCGTCAGAAGGTTTGTTGACAGAAATCCGGTTACGACATTTAAGTCACGAGTAATAAAAAGACGATATTTATGGATGGGTGCTTTGAGGTAAAGCGCCCCAGTCAGTACACGGCTCCAGCCAGACCGTTCTGACTGGAGCCGTGGGTATCGATGTCAGTGGTTTTCGTCGGGTGTTTTTTCCGTTTTCATAGCGGGGCGTGGTGCGACCTGAGCATCCAACAGAGGTGGCTGCGAGCCACTGGAAGCTCCTGACGACTGCTTATCCACTGATTTTGTGTCTGCTGCGCTGGCGGCAGCAGTCCCTTGTGACGGGGCAGGTGAAGCAACGGTAGCGTTGACGTTTTGTTTAACCGACGCTGTTGAATCAGACGCTGGCTTACTTGCCTGCGGCTTTTCTGGAATTGTAGCCGGTTTTGTTTCAACCCTTACAGGGGCGGGTTTGGTTTCCGCGGGCGTTGATGCAGGCTTGGGTGCGGCAGGCGTTGTGGCGGCTGTGTCGTGGGTCGTCGTTGACTCGCTGCGGGTTTTTGCCTCTGTTTTCGTTGTTCCCGTGTTTTCTGGAGCAGGCTTGGGCTGCGTTTCTTTTGGCGTGGCCACTGGCTTTTCAGTGGTCTTGTTTGATGAAGAGACAGATTGAGACAGCACCACCGCAGTATCTTTGTTGGTGGTATCGCTCTTTTTTGCACTCTCTGTGGTGCTTTCAGTTGCGGCATCCGTAGCATGGGTATCTGTAGCGTCAGTGCGTGTCTGCTCATTGACATTAGTATTAGCAGTTTGGCTGCTGCCACTATCACGACGACGACGACGCCCACCCCGACGGCCACGACGTGAACTGCTCTTTTGACCTTCGGTGCGCTCCTTATTCTCAGGGCTGGCAGCTTGGTCAGTGGCGCTTGTATCGAGGGTTTTGGAATCACTGCTTTGCGTATCGCTTGCTTTCGCATCCCGATCCTTTGGCCCACGTCTGCTAGCCTCTTTTGCCGGTGGTTTTGATGTTGAAGTTTTCACTGAATCCGCTTTTGTCCGGCCGCCCTTGTTTTGAGTGCTATCCTGTTTGTTGCGGGTGTCATTACGACTGTCACTTCGAGAACGGCCACCTCGGCGATTGGTACTTGCGCGCCCCGCTGAACCCGATCCACCACCACCACGACCGCCGCGTGAGCGGCTTTGAGTCGGCCGACTTGGGGCTTCTTTTTCCGCAGGCTTGGCCGGGCTGGCCTCCTCCGCGGTGTCATTGCCCACCAAACTGCTCCAAATACGCTTGATCAGCCCACTTTGCTTTGCTGTGCTTTCTTGCCTTGAGGTGATCTGTGGCGCGGGAGCCGAGGGGGTGACACCTTTGACTACCGGGACTTCACTGGTCATTTTGGGCTTGTCATCCAGTGATTCAGAGTCTTCTTCGCGTTCAACGGCCATGGAATAGCTGACTTGAGAGTCGGCATCATGCGCAAGGTCCGCAGCGCGTTCACGCACAATTTCGTAATGCGGGGTGTCAAATGTTGGATTAGGAATCAAGATGACTTTGACGCTCTGACGGCTCTCGATATCGCTAATGGCCTGGCGTTTTTCGTTGAGCAGGAAGGTCGCCACGTTTACCGGCACTTGTACCACGATGCGTGCGGTTTGTTCCTTCATGGCATCCTCTTCAATGATGCGCAGAATGGACAGGGCGAGCGATTCCGTGCCTCGAATCGTCCCGTGACCTTCGCAGCGTGGACAAACGATTTGCACGGACTCACCCAGCGAAGGACGCAGCCGCTGTCGTGACATTTCCAGTAAACCAAAACGGGAAATCCGCCCGATCTGGACACGGGCACGATCCATTTTGAGGGCTTCACGCAGGGTATTTTCTACCTCGCGCTGGTTGCGTGCGGCGGACATATCGATAAAGTCGATGACCACCAGTCCGCCAAGATCACGCAGACGCAATTGCCGTGCGACTTCTTCCGCCGCTTCACGATTGGTATTCAGTGCGGTTTCTTCAATGTCACTGCCTTTTGTGGCGCGTGCCGAGTTGATGTCGATGGAGATCAGGGCCTCGGTGTGATCAATCACAATGGCGCCGCCAGAGGGCAGACGCACTTCGCGTTTAAAGGCGGTCTCGATTTGAGATTCAATCTGATAACGCGTGAACAGGGGCACGCTGTCTTCGTAGAGTTTAAGTTTATCCAGATTATGCGGCATCACTAACTGCATGAACTCGGTGGCCCGGTCAAAGGTCGCCTTGTCGTCGATGAGGATTTCAGCAATGTCTTTACGCAAATTGTCACGAATCGCACGGATGATAACGTCGCTTTCCTGATAAATCAGGAAAGGCGTTGCCCCTTCTTTGGAAGCTTTGTCGATGACCTCCCACAATTGCAACAGGTAATCGAGATCCCACTGCAATTCTTCAGGATTTTTGCCGACACCGGCAGTACGCACGATAAGGCCCATGTCTTCTGGCACGGTAAGTGAAGCCAGTGCATCACGGATTTCATTGCGCTCTTCACCGACGATACGGCGCGATACGCCACCAGCCCGAGGGTTGTTTGGCATTAAGACCAAATAGCGTCCGGCGAGACTGACGAAGGTGGTGAGTGCAGCGCCTTTGTTGCCGCGCTCCTCTTTTTCGACCTGCACAACGATTTCCTGGCCTTCCTTCAATACCTGTTTGATATTGACGCGACCACCGGCCAGCGAGACGTTGGGGTTAAAATAGGAGCGTGAAATTTCTTTTAGCGGCAGGAAACCATGTCGGTCGGAACCGTAATCAACAAAGGCAGCTTCGAGGCTAGGCTCAAGGCGGGTAATGCGGGCTTTATAAATATTGGATTTTTTTTGTTCGCGACCGGCAGTTTCGATATCCAGATCATAAAGCCGCTGTCCATCGACCATAGCAACACGCAACTCTTCCGGCTGAGTTGCGTTAAACAACATTCTTTTCATTTTATTCGTCCATGCGCTCGACCATTGATCCCTTGTGGCTGCGGGTACAGGGGCAATACAAACGATAACCGGGACAACCGCCCGCTGGCGCAGCCTCATTCCCTTTCGATGGAAAGGGCTGGACGTCGCGAGCCTGGTCGCACAGCTATCGGTCAGCTCATCATGAACACGTTAGGAACATGGGAGCGCACTCAATAGGGTAAAAAAACACCCGTCATGACACGGATGTCGAAATTTTGTTACGTTCTCTAGTCACGCCGACGAAAGAGTAAAGTTGTCGGAAAGTGGACGTAGAATCAATATTATCCCGCAATAAGCCAAGTAAATATAACAGTCTTCGCGGATAGCATCAATCTTGGCATGATTTGTTATCATAGGCCGATGAATCAGCCGCCCCCCAAAACCACTCCAAAAGTATATTTTGTCGAGATCGATGAGGATCGTGCGGGTCAGCGAATTGATAACTTTTTGCTTGCCAGCCTCAAAGGTGTCCCAAAGAGTCGCGTTTATCGCATTTTGCGCAAGGGAGAAGTGCGCGTAAACAAGGGCCGAATCAAGGCCAGCTATCGCCTGCAAGCCGGCGATACGGTACGGATTCCGCCCATTCGCCAGGCTGAGCCTGACGCCCCGGTAAGCCCGGGGGCTCATGTGCTGGCGCGGATCGATGCCAATATCCTGGCGGAGGAAAAAGGGTTTCTGGTGCTGAACAAACCCTCCGGTATTGCCGTACACGGTGGCAGTGGCTTGCATTATGGTGTGATCGAGGCACTGCGAGCACTGCGGCCAGACGCGCCGTACCTGGAATTAGTGCACCGTCTGGATCGCGAGACCTCGGGTTGCCTGCTCATCGCGAAACGACGCAGTATCTTGCGGGAAATGCACCGCCTGTTTCGAGTCGAGGGCCGTGAGCAATTAAGTGAAATCAGCATGGATAAACGCTACCTGGCGTTGTTAATGGGGCACTGGGAGGGGGGCGAACGACGGGTTAATATGCCGCTATTGAAAAACACCCAGCGTTCCGGTGAGCGGATGGTGACGGTTAACCCCGAAGGCAAAGCTGCACTGAGTCTGTTTCGCCCGGTGACCCGCTATGCAGATGCCACCCTGGTGGAAATCCGTTTGCTGACCGGCCGCACCCATCAGATTCGGGTGCATGCGGCGGCTATCGGCCACCCGATTGCAGGTGATCAAAAATATGGCGACGAAGAGTTTAACCGTTTCATGAAGGCGCAGGGTTTGCGCCGTTTGTTTTTGCATGCGCGATCATTGACCTTCGCCCTGGATTTGGAGGGCCATGATCAGCCCTACCAATTTTCCGCGCCACTGGAAAAAGAACTCGAAGCTGTATTGACTGCGTTGAAGCCATCAGCGTCTTAATAGCCTACACAGTGATATTGAATAAACAGGCAGTAGAAAGATATGCAAAAAAGTTTTGAATTGTTGGTATTTGATTGGGACGGGACGTTAATGGATTCCGAGGCCCACATTGTGACCAGCATGCAGCTCGCAATGTCGGATGTGAAGCTGTCTGAAATGGCGCGGGCGGAAATTCGTGACATTATTGGTTTGGGTCTGGGTGAAGCCATCCGTCGGTTATTGCCGGATGAAAGCGATGAGCTGCATCTTGCGCTGGTAGATCGTTACCGCTATCACTTCTTTGCTGATGACCCCTGTGAACCCTTTGACGGCGCTGAGTCAGTATTGAAAACGTTACGTGATCAAGGCTATTTGATGGCGGTAGCGACGGGCAAAGGACGACGCGGCCTGGATCGTGTGCTACAAAACACCGGGTTTGGTCAATATTTTATTGAGACCCGCTGTGCGGATGAAACCTGTTCAAAACCGGATCCGCAGATGTTGCAGGAAATTATGGATGTCATCGGCGTAACCCCCGAGCAGACCTTGATGATCGGCGATACCGAGTACGATCTGGAAATGGCAAACGCGGCCCGTACCGCAAGTGTAGGTGTCGATTATGGTGTGCATAGCACAGAGCGATTATTGGCCTGTGGCCCGCTGGGGTGTTTGTCTTCCATTAAAGAGCTGCCTGATTGGCTGGCGGCGCAGACGACAGGTCAATAATCACAGAAACATAGTGCGGCCTAATGATATTGAGCCCTGCATTTCATTTCAGGCTCATTTACATTTGGCATTTTTGAACGTTTACAAAAAAACAGAGTAAAAAAGGTACAACATGGCTGATCACGACAAACCAGAAAACGCTATAAAACCTGAAGCTTCACCCGATAAAAATGAAACGGGGCGAGCTGCGCAGAACAATGACAAAAAGCTCCGTGAAGAAAATGATGTTTGGACCTCCAATAAAGAAGTGGAAGAGTCTGACACGGAAAAATCCGCGATAACAACTCAGCAATCCAAGAGTAAAGAAGGCGATTGGGAGAAGGACACTTTAAACCGTCTGGCTTTTGCTGCCATCAACGAGCAACGTCGTGCGCGTCGCTGGAGTGTTTTTTTTAAATCACTTTTTTTCATCTATTTGTTCGTGATTTTTTTCTATATTCCTGGTGATTGGAATAAACCCAGCATGAAAACGGATATGCACACGGCGTTGATTGACCTCGAAGGCGTGATTGCGGCCAATACTCAGGCCAGTGCAGATAATCTGGTGGGAGCTTTGCGTGCCGCCTTTAAAGATAAAAAAACCACGGCGGTGCTGATGCGTATCAACAGCCCTGGTGGCAGCCCGGTACAGGCCGGTTATGTTTATGACGAAATTAAACGTCTGCGTCAAAAATATCCGGATATCAAACTGTATGCCGTGATCGCTGACATCTGTGCCTCCGGGGGTTATTACATTGCGGCAGCTGCCGATGAAATTTATGCAGACAAAGCCAGCATTGTGGGCTCCATTGGGGTGTTAATGGATGGCTTTGGTTTTGTCGATACCATCAAGACACTGGGTATTGAACGCCGTTTGATGACGGCAGGGAAGCATAAAGGGGTGCTGGATCCATTTTCTCCACTGAAAAAGAGTGAAGTGAAACATGTACAGAACTTGCTGGATACGGTGCACAAGCAGTTTATCGATCAAGTGAAAGCCGGGCGCGGAGATCGTCTTTCCGATTCACCTGATTTATTTACTGGCCTGTTTTGGAATGGAGAGGAAAGTGTCAAACTGGGATTAGTTGATGGGCTGGGCAGTGCCAGTTATGTTGCGCGTGAAATTATCGGCGAGGAAAATATTGTTGATTTCACACCGCGGCCCAACTTTTTGAATCGATTCGCTGATCGTATTGGCGTGACCATGGCCAGTGTTTTGTCTAAAACGGTAGGCTTGGAAGGCGCGACGAGTCCGCTTCGATAAACCTCATTGGCTTTAATGCGCAGACGACAACCTTATAGGGGTAATTGTTTTTGAGTAAAGCGTTATTGAATGGAAAACAGTAATGTAAAAAAATTTTCCACAGAAATTCATGCATTAGGGGCGCTATAAACTATGTCAAAAAGTCATCCTATTGTTGCTATTACGGGCGCCTCAGGTGCTGGCACTACCGTCGTTAAACAGGCCTTCGAAAATATTTTCCGGCGTGAAAATCTCACCGCGGCTTTTATAACGGGGGAATGTTTTCGTCGTTATGATCGCGAAGAAATGCAGGCCTTGTTAACGAAAAAGCAAGCGGAAGGCGTGTCTCTGAGTCCCTATGGGCCTGAGGTAAACCGTTTCGACTTACTGGAATCATTGTTTGATTCGTACGCGCAAACGGGAACGGGAACCTTACGCCGATACATCAGTCAGGAATCCGCTTGTGAAACCCATATTCCTGAAGGTACCTTTTCAGACTGGGAATCACTGCCGGAAAATTCTGATTTGTTATTTTATGAAGGTTTGCATGGGGGGGTGGTTTCGGACAAATGGACACGCCGTCAGATGAGTGCCTCGCATAATCCAAAAGTCATCACAGAGCGTCGCAATAGTGAGAACAATGAGGGCGTCGACGTTGCGCGACACGTGGATCTGTTGATTGGTGTAGTGCCGGTGGTGAACCTTGAATGGATTCAAAAGATCAACCATGACAGAGATACCCGGGGATATTCTACGGATGCAACGTCAAGACACATTGTTGAGCGGATGCAGGATTACATTCACTTTATTGTGCCGCAATTTTCGGTGACGGATATTAATTTCCAGCGAGTGCCTATTGTCGATACGTCAAATCCGTTTATCGCCAGGGACATTCCGGAAAGCCACGAATGCATCGTGGTGATTCGTTTTCGTGATCCGGCTCGGTTTGATTTTCCACGCTTGCTTGAATTAATCGATGGTGCCTTCATGTCCCGGCCCAATAGCATGGTGATTTCCGGTAGCCAGTTGAAACAGGCTTTGGATGTCATTTGTACGCCGTTGATACAGGAGTTGGTTGTCGATTCCGCGAACTGAGCGGCCACTGAAAAAAGACCTGTTGACAGATATGTGTACTCGCTACTTTTTTATTGGAGAAAGTACATCAAGGTTTTCTTCGGCCAGTAAGCGAATTAATTCGATCAGCGGTAAACCGATCAATGCGTTGGGATCTTCGCCTTCCAAACGCTCAAACAGGCTGATGCCCAGCCCCTCCGATTTAAAACTGCCGGCACAATCGTAAGGTTTTTCCTGCGTGAGGTAGTAATCAATTTGCGCCGCACTCAAGCTGCGGAACCGTACCGAAAACGGCACGAGCTTGATTTGCAGGTGTTGGCTGCGGGTGTTGAGCAAACACAGGCCAGTTAAAAATGTCACGTGCCGTCCGCTGGCATTTTGCAGCTGTTGGGTAGCGACGTCGTGGCTACCAGGTTTGCCGAGGATATCACCGTCCAGCACCGCAACCTGATCGGAACCGATGATCAGGGCATCGGGATAATGTGGGGCGATGGCCTGGGCCTTGGCCTCTGCCAGGCGCATGACCAGAGTCTCCGGGGTTTCGCCCTCCAGTATCGCTTCATTGATATCCGGTGCCGCTGTTTCAAAGGGCAGCCCGAGGCGTTCGAGCAACAATTTTCGATAAGGTGAGGTTGAGGCGAGGACGAGAAGAGTTGTCATTGTTGTTGGAGAGTCTGTGCGAAAATAAGTGAAAAAAAATGTTTGAGGCTGCCGCACATTCTACCGGTTTTCATCGCTTTCGGGAGGTATTTTCATGATTGCTGTGTGCAAAAGTCGGGGAAATGCGTTGACAGAAACCAGACTGGATGCCATACCTAACACACCGGTTGTACTTGGGAGTGACGTAAATGATTCGCCAACGGGTACGAAAGCTCAGGACGAGGAAGACACGGACGAGTCCGCTCAAACTGTTGCGGAATACCGTATTTCTGATGGCCACAGCGTTTGCGGTCGTAATTACGGCCGTGATAGTGCCGAGCAGTACGGTGCTGGCGGAAGCCTGTACTTATCGCGAAGCGTTAATGGCTGTGGAACAAGGAAATACGATGCGTGGATTGGCGTTGATGCGCATGGCGCGCCTTGATGGTGACCATCGCGCCAACGACTATCTGGCTCGTCACGGCGATGTGGCTGAAATTTCAGCTCATCTGCAATTCTCTCAATTCCAGGCGGTTCGACCGACCTCCGGTCATCTGGCTTTAAACAATCCCAGGTATCGCAACTAATCGTGCGGGGTTTGGGCGTGTCGGGTTTATCCCGCAATGGCCGATGACAGGAGGTCGGTTCGTTTGTTTCACAAAATGAACGGTTTGGAAGGGATGATTGGCCGGTGGAAAGTGGCCGGACGTTCGTTAGACTGCCTAAGTGTTGGCCGCGCTTATCCCAGTAAACCAACCACGTTTTTGTCCCTTCTCAATAAATTCTTGCGCCGATAACTCACCGTTGGCCGCGGCGCGTTGTAACCACATCAGGCCTTTGGAACGGTCGGCATGACTGCCTCGAATATACTGTAATCCCAATAAAAACTGGCCAGAAGCATTGTTATTTCTGGCCGCTTTTTGGTACCAGATTTCAGCCAATTTTGCACTTTTTGGCGTGCCCCAACCATTCTGATACGACAGCCCGACGAACACCTGAGCATCGGCGTGCCCCTGTGTGGCAAGAGTGGTCCACAGTGCAAAGGACAGGATAAAATTTCCGGCATTAAAGGCTCTCTGTCCAGCCTGAAGACCGTCTAGGTTGTCGCTAGAGGCTAGTGTAGGCAAACAAATGGACGCGAAAAGAGCCAGTGCCAATAGTCTTTTCAGACTGTGTGAGTGTGACTTAGACAGCGTATGATGCATGATCAAATCTTCCTCTTCATAATGGCTATCGTCCATCGGTAATAGTGCTGAAGGTCTATTTTGATCATTTTTGACGTGCTGCACATTGAGTGTTTTTATGGTCAATGCAGCATTAAAAATTCACAGTAAAATCAGTTATTAAGGACTTAAAGCTTGGGTAATATCGAGAAATTGCGCGACATCATGGTGGCATTGCGGCACCCGGAAAACGGTTGTCCATGGGATTTGCAACAGAATTTTGCCAGCATTGTCCCGCACACCCTCGAAGAGGCTTACGAGGTCGCCAATGCCATTGAGAATGGTGACATGGATGAGTTGCGTGATGAACTGGGGGACTTACTGTTTCAGGTGGTATTTTATGCCCGCCTGGCTGAGGAGCAGGGAGATTTTGATTTTGAGCAAGTGGTGGATGGCATCATCGATAAACTGATCCGGCGACACCCACACGTGTTTGCCTCTGCCTATATTGCGGACGTCGAGGCCCAGACCCAGGCCTGGGAAACGCAAAAGGCCGAGGAGCGCAAGCGACGAGCGGCGCAATCTGCAACGTTGAGTGTGCAGGGCACACTGACAGGCGTTGCGCTCGCCCTGCCAGCATTGTCTCGTGCCACTAAGCTGCAAAAACGGGCGGCACGAGTCGGTTTTGACTGGCCCGAGGTCTCTCCCGTGTTGGATAAAGTACTGGAAGAATTGAATGAAGTGAAGGCAGAAATCGCGCAGGGCGGCTCATCGATGCGGCTTGAAGAAGAGCTGGGTGATTTGTTGTTTGCCTGTACCAATCTTGCGCGTCATTTGCAGCTTGAACCCGAAACCGCTTTGCGCCGTGCCAACCGAAAATTCGAGCGGCGTTTTGCCTGTATGGAAGCGCTGGCAAGCCAACAAGGCGTCAGTTTGTCCGAGCTGAACCTGGATGCCTGGGAGGTACTGTGGGACGACGTAAAAGCCGATGAGCATTCGGCAGCACGCTGCACGTTCTGATTAGTTAATAATTTCGCCAAGCTTTCCAACACATTTTTTTCCAGAATTATAAAATAGACGTTATGCCTAACGATTTACAACCGCTCTCGGCGGCCATCACGGATTGCATGAGTCGCGATCAACACGCCTTTCGTCAGTCACTGCGACGTCTCACGCGAGCCACAGATTCGAATGAGGCGGATGCGGATAAGCAACGAGTGTTTCTTACCGAGAAAATTGAGGCATCGTGTGCCCGCCAACGACGTCGGGCTGAGAGTATTCCTGCGCTTGATTTCCCGGCTGACTTGCCCGTGTCACAGCGCCGTGAAGAAATAGCCGAAGCTATTCAAAAACATCAGGTCGTGATTATTGCCGGGGAAACCGGTTCGGGAAAAACTACGCAATTACCAAAAATATGTCTAGGACTGGGGCGCGGTATCCGAGGCTTTATCGGCCATACCCAGCCTCGCCGTATTGCCGCCCGCAGCGTTGCCGCGCGTATTGCCGAAGAGTTGAAAACTACGCTCGGTGAGACGGTGGGCTTTAAGGTACGTTTTTCGGATCACTCGAAATCGTCCTCGCTCATCAAACTGATGACGGATGGTATTCTGTTGGCAGAATTACAAAACGACCGATATCTGAGTCAATACGATACTCTGATTATTGACGAGGCCCATGAGCGCAGTTTAAATATTGATTTCCTGTTAGGTTATCTTAAGCGGCTGTTACCCAAACGTCCCGATTTAAAAGTCATCATTACATCGGCGACTATTGACACCGAACGTTTTTCAAAACACTTCAATGATGCGCCAGTGATTTCTGTTATCGGTCGAAGTTACCCGATCGATATTCGCTACCATGCTTTTGATGACGGCACGGGTGATGACAAAGCGGAAGGTGACATTAATGATGCGATACTTTCTGCAGTTGATGAACTTGTACAATACGATAATCAGCAGAACATCCAGGGCGATATCCTTATTTTTCTCAGCGGTGAAAGAGAAATACGGGAACTCGCCGAGGCCTTGCGCAAACATCACCCCGTCAATACCGATATTCTGCCGCTGTATTCCCGCCAAAGTGCCAGTGAGCAAAACCGGGTTTTTAAACTGACCGGCCGCCGCCGTATTATTTTGGCCACCAATGTGGCGGAAACCTCGTTAACCGTTCCCGGTATTCGTTATGTGGTGGATCCGGGCACTGCACGCATCAGTCGTTACAGTTATCGTAGCAAGGTGCAACGTTTGCCGATTGAAGCCATTGCCCAATCGAGCGCCAATCAACGGGCCGGACGCTGCGGACGGCTGAGCGATGGCATCTGTATTCGGCTCTATTCTGAGACGGATTTTCTTTCGCGGCCGGAATTTACCCAGCCGGAAATTCAACGCACAAACCTGGCGGCAGTAATTTTGCAAATGTGCCAGTTGGGTTTAGGCAACCCCGATGAATATCCGTTTATCGATCCACCCGATCATCGCTTTATTAACGATGGCTTCCGGTTGTTATTGGAATTGGGTGCCATTGATGCAAAACGAAAGTTGACTTATGTTGGCAAACGTTTGGCGCGTCTGCCCATTGATCCACGGCTGGGGCGTATGGTGCTGGCTGCGGAGGAAAAGGCTTGTCTGAATGAAGTATTGATCATTGTCAGTGCATTGAGTGTGCAGGATGCACGCGAACGCCCGGTCGAAAAACAACAAAAAGCTGATGAGAAGCATCGTGAATTTCGCGATCAAGATTCCGATTTTGTGGCGATGCTGAATCTTTGGAAGATCTATCAAGACCGTAAAAAACATCTGACGCAGAATAAACTTCGGCAATATTGCAAGCAACATTTTTTATCGTTTATGCGTCTGAGAGAATGGTCGGAGACCTATCAGCAATTAGCCAGCCTGGTGAAAGGCATGGGAATAAAAACCAATCATTCCCCGGCAGAGTATTCGGCAATACACCAGGCCTTGTTGACAGGCTTGCTGGGTAATATTGGTGTTAAACATCAGTCGGATACGAAAAAGGCCGATGAAAAACGGAAAAAAATTCAGCCTTATCTCGGTGCACGCAATACGGAGTTCCGACTATTTCCTGGTTCGGGCCTGTCCAAAAAGGCTCCGGCCTGGATGATGTCCGCGGAACTGGTCGAGACCAGCCGTTTATTTGCGAGACAAAATGCCCGCATCGAACCTGAATGGATTGAGGCTGCGGCACAACATTTGGTGAAACGCAGCTACAGCGAACCTCACTGGAGCGCGAAACAAGGTTTGGTGAAAGCCTATGAAACGGTGACACTATATGGCTTGATCTTACAGACCAGACGTAGCGTACATTACGGTCCCATTAACGCGGAGGTGGCTAGAGAGTTGTTTATTCGTGAGGCCCTGGTGCTCGGCAACTATCGCAGCACGGCGAGTTTTTTTTCGCATAACCAGGATTTGATTAACGAAGCGCGCGAACTAGAGTCCATGACACGTCGCCCGGATGTGCTGGTGGATGATGAAACCTTGTTCCAGTTTTTTGATCAACGTATTCCGGCCACGGTATTCAGTCATGCGACCTTTGAAAAATGGCGCAAACAGATGGAGTCAAGTTCGCCCGGCATTTTGAAATTATCGCGTAACGTTGTATTTTCGGCGCACGGTGAATCATCGGGGGTGGATTATCCTGCGGAAATTATGGTGAATAACTCCCCCTTTAAATTGCAATATTGTTTCAGCCCGGGCGACGAAGACGATGGTGTGACAGCAGTCATTCCGTTAGGTGCCTTGAACCAACTCAATGAAAAACCCTTCGCATGGTTGGTGCCGGGCTTTCTTTCGGAGAAAGTTGCCGTTTTGTTGAAGGGCTTGCCAAAAAATATTCGCAAGCAACTCGTGCCGATACCCGACTGCGTCACGTTGGTGATGGAACATCTGAAAAAAGATTTATGCATCGAAAACTACAGTGAGAGAGAGGAGCTGGTTTCCAGAATATCAGTGATTATCCACCGTGAAAGACAGGTTCAGATAAAGACTAATGACTGGCGCTTTGAATTGTTGCCTGATCATTGTCAGATGCGGTTTTCAGTGCTTGACCATCAACAGAAAATCCTGGGGACCGGGCGTTGTCTGGCCGATTTGCAGACCCGTTTTTCGGAACATGCGACAGGTGAGATGAAGCAGATACAGGTTGACTCTGTCTGGCAAGATTCGGGAGCAACACGTTGGCTATTTGGTGATTTTCCCGAATCAATCAATGTTGATCGCGGTGGTCATCAATATCAGGTCTATCCTGCGATCGTTGATAAGCAAGACTCGGTGGGTGTGGAATTAATGGATTCACGTCAGCGAGCGCAGCAGGTTCATGCTGGCGGGCTAAAACGATTATTGGCATTGAGCAATGTCAAAGATGTGAAATACGTGATGCGTAACTTGCCGGCGATTGATGCAATGTGTTTGATTTATTCCACATTGGAAAGCTGTGAAGCGTTAAAAAATGACCTGCGTAATATCATTTTGGAGAGAAGTTATTTTCACGGTGCAGCGGGTGAGAATGGGTATGCGGTGCGCAGCGAACAACAGTTTTCTGATTGCCTGAGAAATGGAAAGCCGTTGATGCCAGAGGCACAGGTGGTGTGTCGGCTGGTGACGGAAACGCTGACCCACTACCAGATCGTCCTCAATAAATACAATGGCCATTGCGCCACTTTGCCCAGCGCCGCACAACACGACATAAAGGCTCAGCTGGATGGTTTGGTGTATCCGGGTTTTTTACGTTCCACACCTGCAGAGTGGCTGCCACATCTTGCACGGTTTTTACGTGCCCTGGATTTTCGCCTGGATAAACTCATCAGTGCACCGGTGACCGATGAATCAAAACTAAAACAATTACAGCCTCTGATTGAATCTTGTACCGGTCTGAAAGATTCCGCGCAAACGGCTCAATGTCAGGCTGAATGGGTTAAATTGAAATGGATGTTGGAAGAGTTCCGGGTGTCATTGTTTGCTCAGGGTTTGAAGACTTCGATACCGGTTTCGATCAAGCGAATCGAAAAACAAATGCGCCTGTGTGGTTGATTCACGGAGAATCTGTTGATGCATTAATAGATTATAAAAACATGATGTTCTTAATTATTTTATCATGATGTTGTTTTTCGTTAACGTTGAAAATGATGAAGATCACTGCACGTTAACGACAATTTAGCCCCTGTTATTTTTCCGTGGGTAAGCCTTGAAATGGGACTAAAATAAAATTCCGTTATAAATTACTACCTTAACAACTTATCGGGTTTTCCCTCTTGTTGGATTGAAAATACTGGCTAGTATTAATAGTGAGTGTCGCTCTTGATTGGTCGTTTGACCCAACTTGCGCAGCGCGGGGCTCGTTTGGATGATGCTGTTGAGTATCTTTGTTTCGTACAGAAATGTGTTGCGCAGAAGTGTTCTACACGGAAGCGCTTTACACGGAAGTGCCTAGTACAGAGATCCTGATGCGTCACATGGGCTGCCACTTGGCCGCATGGTTCAAGACACGGGGCGACACTGCACCTCCTAGCTGAAAACCGTTTCTCGTTTGCTGACGAGAGGCGGTTTTTTTTGCCCCGGAATTCTTCGGTGGATCTTTTTTGCGCGTAATTAAGGTAATGGTGGTGCCAGCTAAAGAGCCTTGCGGGTGGGTATCTCCGGCATGCTTTGAGTGAGCCGGGTTTGCTCGATGCCGAGGCGATCAGCGTAGATGATGGTAAAGGCCAATACGCTGGTGACGTAGTCTCGCGTCTCTTTGAAGGGGATGGATTCGATCCAGCGTTGTGCATCCAGTGTTGATTCGGTCGGTAGCCAGCCCATAATGCGACGCGCACCGGCGTTATAGGCGGCGGTAGCCAATACCGTTTGCCCCCCAAAACGTTTCAACATCTGGCGCAAGTAACGGGTACCGAGTGCCAGATTGGTGTCTGCATGGGTCAGCTGCGGTTTCCCGCGCATTTTTTTCACGCGGGAACCGGGCATGGAGCGTGCCAGTGCTTTTGCCGTGGAGGGTAGCAGTTGCATCAGCCCCATCGCGCCCTTGGGTGAACGGGCATCCTGCACAAAGGCGCTTTCACGCCGTATTACGCCATAGGTCCAGGCCGGATTGATGTTTGCCCGCTGGGAGTGGCTCAACACCTTTTCCTGGTACAGCAGGGGAAAGCGCAGGACAATGTCATCACGTTGATCTGTGCTGGCCATGGTGAGGATAGACTGCTCGGCCCAACCCCAGTGTTGTGCCAGTTTGGCGGCATCCACACGTTGGTCGTTGGACAGTTTTCGGGTGGCTTCACGCCATTCACGGCGTGCTTCGGTCAGACGCTTGAGCCGGAAAAATTCATGTGCACGCAAAATGCCCGCCTGCTGGCCGAGTTCGAACAGGGTGCCTGCGCGGGTTTCCCGGGACTGTCCAGCGAGGGCATAGGTCTGTCCCAGGCGGTCGGCGGCAAGAAACCCGTAGTAGCTGCGGCGCTGCGCCAGTGCGGTGTAATGCGACATGGCGGTGATGGTCTCTTGCAGCTCTTCGTTGACGCGCGCGCGCCAGTATTGCCATCGGTCATTGTCCTGTTGTGTGGTGGTGAGCGCATTGAGTGCTGTCAGTGCCAGTGACCATTGTGACTGACGCAAGGCGGATCGAACGCGCCATTCACGGGCGACATCGGTGAGGTACTGATCGGGAATGATCGAAAACCAGGCCTCTGCGCCAGGGCGATGTTTGCGCGCCAGTGCGATGCCGAGTGACTGCAACATGGCGTATTGATCATCGGTATTGACCGGTTTTTTTGCGATAATAGCGAACCAGAGATCGGCTGCTTTTTGCGGGGAATGACGCGCCATGCGTTTGACGACGTTTCGCAGAATATTGGGTGCCATGTGATGTTGGCTGGCAATAAGGCGACGTTGGTATTGACCGAGGAGGTGAGGCTTGCGGTGGAGCTTAATCCAGAGTCGGGCCAGTTTTTGTTCGTTATTCGGTAATGAGCGCACCAGATAACGGGCCAGGGTACGTTGCCCCCCGCTTAACGCTAGCTCCATGCGTTGCCAGACGAGGTTCGTGGTTTGTTTGCCTGCCGCTTTCCAGCGTTTGAAAATGTGATCACAGTTGCGCGGTTGAGAGCGACCACTCAACCAGAGTTTCTCGATGTCGGGATAGGCCTGTTCCGCCTCACCGGTGCGGATCAGCGCCTGTAAATAATGGCACTGCAAGCGGGTACTGGCCTGTGGTGTGTAAAAATCCAGATATTGCTGCCAACGACCTTGTCGTGCCTTGAGCCGTAGCCATTTTTTGCGTAATAACGGGGTAACCGGCAAATCTGAATAGTCATTGAAAAACGCGTGCATTTCCTTGGGTGATGCTTTGTGCAGCCGGCGTTTTAGTGCCTGGTAATGTAGATAGGAATAAAGTGGATAGTCTTTGAGAGTTGATGATAATTCGCGCAACTGGCTGGTTCGACCCAGGCGTAAAGCCTTTTCCGCCTTAAGGAAGCGCGCGCGCTGTTCCGATAAGGTGGCGTTGTTAAATTGGACAACACGAGTGATGAAACTGGGTTCCTGTGTCGCGCCTATTGTAGAAGGCGCTACCGCTAGCGCTACATTCGGCATTACTCCGACTATCGCGAGACAGCACAGTACCCTCCGTCGCCAACGAGACATCGTTTGGGCAGGCTTGTTCATGTTTGAAAGACACTGTTTGTTATCATTACTTTTTCGGTCGTTCGATGTTGACAGTATTTTAGCGGCCGTTTGGCAGGATGGATTGAATAAATTTCGGACACAGTTCAACAAAATTGAACAAATGATTCAAAACTTTATGCTTTCATCTGATCCGGTGCTTGATTATGCTCGAATCCTCTACAAAACAAGTAGGTTGTGAGCCTGCAAATAATACGGATAAATAAAGGAAAAATGCTGATGTACACACGCGGAGAACCCTATGTTGAAACCCTGAAAAAGGGCGAATCAATTTATATTTGCCAATGCGGACAGACCCAAACACCCCCCTATTGTGATGCTAGCCATCAACAATCCCCAGGCAAACAACCACTGACGCACACTGCGGTTGCGGATGGATCGGTGTACGTTTGCGGTTGCGGGAAGACGGCCAATAAACCCTGGTGCGATGGTAGTCACAACACTTAATGCAAACACTGCTCGCCAATCCAGCCATTCAGAGCGCCGTGGCGCCGTTTATTGTGGCGCTGCTGGTGGCGTTGCTGTTACGACGCTTTGAGACTATCGGGTTGGGCTTGGCGATCATCGCTGGTTTGCTCACAACGGTGATGTTGACCACAGGCTTGACGCTACAGCCCCTGACATCGACGCGGAAAATCATTGTGAGCAGTTTGTGCCTGCCTTTTACGGTGTTGTTGGTAGAGCGTATCGTGGCAGGCTTACCCACGGTGACTGCGCGACTCCAGCATGTTGTCAGGGTAATGGTGCCGACGCTATTTTTGATGGCTGCGGCTTGTTGGGTCATCTGGCCGGTGTTAACACGCCAGGGCTTGGCGGAAGGCTGGCCAATGTTGCTGAGAGTGGGGGGCTATGCAGGCATCATTGGCGCTGTATTCCTGTGTCTGGCGCAATGGAAATCGGCTGAGAAATCGGCCGCTCAGGGGATGAGCGCCTTGATGCTGGCCATCGGAACTGGTGTGACCTGTTTGATTGCCGCCACCGCCTTGTATGCACAGCTGGCGTTTGCGATTGCCGCGAGTGTCGGTAGTGTGATGGTGCTCAGTTTATTCACACAAACACGAAATGGCGTCGGGCATGTGACGTCATTTGGCATGTTTGCGGCGGCGGTGCCATTGGCATTGTTCGGAGCCGCAGCGACTGTTTATGCACAGTTACCGCCCTGGGTATTGCCGTGCCTAGTGTTTATTCCCCTGTTCGCGGGGTCAACCAAATCATGGCTGACAAAACCCTGGCAACAATTGATATTCACCGGGGTGATCGCATTTTTACCGGTGATTCCAGCGAGCGGGTTGGCTTGGCGGGCCGCAGGGCCGATCAGTTTTTAAGCGCATACCGACAACCAAGAGTAATGCTATTTGAGTTTCACAAAGCTTGATGACCAGAATATTATTTAACCGATACCGGAGAACACCATGAAAAAATATTTACTGTTGACCGCTGTTTTTTTGTTACCGACTCTCGGTATGGCAGAATCGTACACCATTGATCCGGCTCATACATACCCCAATTTTTCCATTGATCACCTTGGGTTTTCGACTCTGCATGGCCGCTTTAATAAAACTCGCGGTACCCTCGATATGGACCGGGCAAAAGGCACGGGTTCGGTCACCATTGTGATTGATGTGGCCTCAATTGATACAGGTTTCAAAAAACGGGATGACCACTTGCGGTCTCCAGATTTTTTTAATGCCGTTGAATTTCCGGAAATCACGTTTAAATCCACAAAAATAACCTTTAAAGGAAAGGGTGCGACACTGGTGGGAGATCTAACCATCAAAGGGGTCACCAAGTCCGTTCAGCTTGATGTCAGTAGCATTAATTGTGGAGTACATCCCTTCAACAAGAAAGATGTCTGCGGCTTTGATGCACGTACCCGGTTCAAACGATCAGATTTTGGCATTAAATATGCCTTACCGGCCGTGGGTGACGAGGTAACGTTAATGATCGAAGCAGAGGCGATCAAAAACTAAGCAGTTGTGGCGAGCGGTGGTGGAGCGGTCAGGCCGTTGTCGTCCAGTTGGAAGCTGACCGACCGCTATGGCATACTGAGTGGGAAAATGAATCGGTGACGGTGGGATATGCTGAAGAGATATTCACCGGAAATGTCGGTTTGGCGCGTATACAGATCTGTTCTGAAACGAAAAATCCGATGCTTAAAGAGTATCGGAACGGTCGATAGGACGGTAGCCAGTTGACAATACATGTTAGCCTATACGCTGGACTGGGTGGTGTTGCCCGGTAATAATCACCTACGAACAAGTGGAGAACTCGAATGCCAGTTTCATCTGATGTTTCAGCAGATGCCAAAACCGTCGTCATCAAGATCAGTGGGCGGTTCGATTTCGCGGTGCAGAATGAGTTTCGCGATTGTTATTATAACTCTAGCTCCGGGGAGAAAGCCGAGTTCATTATTGACATGAGCGGTGCCAATTATATGGACAGTTCAGCCCTCGGTATGTTGCTGATGATGCGCGAGTATCTCGGTGGTAATGCGGCCAATATCAGTATTAATAATTGCTCGCCGGACATTAAGAATATCCTGACAGTAGCAAACTTCCAGAGCCTGTTTAAAATGAGTTAAAGCATCGTGCTGCATCGCAGTTCTTGCTTTCTTTTAACGTCACGTTTTAGTTATCATGCCCCCAGAGAAACTTAATTCGGGATTGATATGGGTATTCCAGGGAACGAGATACGCCACGCGGTAACTGCCGCATGAATTTATCGAATGATTCACTGGGGAAACAATATCCTCTGTCTGAACATGGCAAGCCGATCAAAGTGCTTGTTGCCGATGATGACATTCCCAATCGCCTGATTCTTCAGGCTATTCTTGAAAACCAAGGTTACAGTGTGCTGCTTGCAGACGATGGTCTGCAAGCGCTGGAGATGTTTTGCTGTGAACTCCCTGATCTGGTTTTGATGGATATTAAAATGCCGAATATGGATGGTTATGAGGCCACTCGGCGCATTAAATCCATGAATGGTGACACTTTTGTGCCAGTGATTTTTCTGACCGCAACGACGGACAGTGAAGGCTTGGCAAAATGCGTTGAATCCGGTGGCGATGATTTTCTGGTTAAACCGTATAACCGCGTTCTTCTGCAAGCACGTATTGAAGCCTTGTTGAGAATCCGGGATCTTTACAGCACGGTGCAGCATCAACGTAATGAGTTAGCCAGTCACCAAAAGCGTCTTGATCGAGAACGACAACTGGCGAAGCGATTATTTACCAACATCATAGAAAGCGGCGCACTGAACGTGCCCTATGTGCAATCCATGTTTTCACCCATGTCACTTTTTTCGGGTGATATTTTAATGGCGGCAGCGAAACCGTCCGGTGGTTTGCATGTTTTGTTAGGTGATTTTACCGGGCATGGTCTGGCTGCGGCGATCGGTGCGCTACCGGTTTCCAGTGTCTTTTACGGGATGACCGCAAAGGGCTATTCCATTGCAGAAATTGTCACCGAAATAAATCTCAAATTAAAGGCCATTTTACCGACGGACATGTTTCTTGCGGCCTGTGTTATTGATATTAATCCTAGTAGCCATACGTTGTCGGTGTGGAATGGCGGCATTCCTCCCGTGCTGATTTACGGTGAAGAAGAACAGGAGATTGTGCGTACCGTCCCGCCTTTGCATTTGCCGTTAGGGGTTATTGATAATGCAGGTTTTAATCGGCGGGTTGATGTATTGGAAATCAGACAGGGAGACCGAGTCTTCATTCATTCTGATGGCATTACCGAAACGCTTGATCCCAGCGGCAGTATGTTTGGTCGTGAACGATTGGAACAAATATTTGTTAACAACAAACAATCTGTAGATTTGTTCAGTGATATTCGCACCGCATTGGTTGATTTTCTTTCGGGTGCCGATCAGCAAGATGATATGGCCCTGATTGAAATCAAGTACGATCAAAAACAATTGGAAGAAACGGTGCATAATGAAAGTGCGCAGGAAATGCATGCCATGCAGCCTTCAACGTCATGGAGTTTGTCAATGGAGTTGGGCGCTGGATTAATGTGTCATTTTGATCCCCTACCATTACTGATTAAATCCGTATGCGACATGCAAGGTTTTCATGGGCAGCGCCAACAATTGTACACTGTATTTTCCGAATTGTTTTCAAATGCGTTAGACCATGGCGTTTTAAATTTGGATTCCAGTTTAAAACAAACCGCCGATGGATTCGCAAAATATTATATGGAACGAGAGGCAAGACTTTCGGGGCTATCGGAAGGCAAGGTGAAGGTTGATATTTTTCATCAACCCAGTGAAAGTGGTGGCCTGTTAACGATTCGTTTTGAAGACAGCGGTCAGGGTTTTGATTATGTGAAAGACCTGGTCACACTTGAGAATAATACTGGGCATTCGGGACGCGGTATCCAATTGTTGCATTCTATCTGTGACGAAATCACCTATGAAGGTAGTGGTAATATCGTCACCGTCATCTATCGGTGGACGTAAGTGTTGAACAATGTTCTGTTCAACACTTTTGTGTCTATGTAAAATACCCTGAGCTATTATGTAATTTGTTGTTGGTAAGAAAGGGAAGTAATTGTGAACCTTAAAGTCGTTATTGAAAATAATACTTATTCAATTAACATACCGGAAGATGTTACGGGAGAGGGCCACTCATTTTTTGAAAAAATGGACGCTGATATGAACCAGGGTTGGCAGATGGACCGGCAGTGGATTAATGCCCCGACAATTAAACAGCGTTGCCAGATTGCTGCGAGTCGAATTGCTGACGCCATTAATACTGAAAATGAAACCCTCGCCTGTCTTATGGCAGGTTATATCCTCAACACCATGCCGTCGGTTACAGAGGTTCAAGTCGACACCAATGGTGAAATGTCAGAAACCGAATTTATTGAAGGTTAATGAAATAGTGGCTTTTTGAGGATCTTTTTACGGGTACGAAAGTACTCCTATCATGGGAAATAGATTTTTCTATTCGACATCGTTCCCCCCAATAGTATCGTTTAATACGTCAATTAATTGACCTGTTCGTAGGGTGGTTCGTGCGCCGATCACCCTGTATGTGTTCCGGATAGGCGATGCGCCGTTCAACGATTGTACGTCGGTCATTCTTTACCAGGGTGCCGTGACTGTCCACATAGGGGAAATCCAGCTGACATAGCCAGCTTCGGCGGTCTTGGCCGTGGCGCCGATCAAGGGTAGTGCGTCTTTCCTGCATCCGTAATGGCATTTTTTTCTCCTTGGTTTTGCATTCTCAGGTTTTCTGTAGAACAGATATATGAAAACAAGGCACAATTGGTGCCAATAAGTGAGAGTACGTGCGTATTTGCTTGCCGCGGTAATCCGTGGGAAATGCCGCCGTGATTTAGAGTCGTTGACAAATACTGTTATTTGAGGAGAATTTGGTTGATTTCGCCAAACCGGCGTAACCAGGGAGACCATTTACGAAAGGATTCTGGAAGTTGTTTGCGCGCACTTTCCGCTTTTTGATAGCTGGGAAAGCTGCCATAAATCAAGTTATGCCATTCAACGCCTTTGGCATCCTTACTTTTGAATTGCACCATTTGTTGTTCTAGCTGATCAGAGGCGGCGAGTTTTAAAATCCATTTAATATCTTTGCTGCGTGCGAGCTGGATGGTGTAGTGGCCTCGTTGTTGTTGCTCAATCCATGCCAAACCTTTGGCAACCGGGCTACTGTGATAAGGCGCGTGGGCGATGGCTGATGATTTTGACGTAATCTTTTCCGGACCGGGCGTGCTTTCAAGTAGTGCAAGTGACTCTGTAGCTTTTTTAACGCCTTGCCGCGAGGCAATACGCCACCAATATTTTGCTTCCTCAATGTCTTGTTTCAGCCCGCGCCCCTCTGCATACATCCGTCCAATATTGTATTGCGCAAAGGAATAGCCGCTATCCGCAGAGTCACGATACCACGCGGCGGCAGCGGTAGTGTTCACGTGTGTCCCTAATCCTTTTTCGTATAAAACTGCCAGGTTATTTTGGGCGATGGCATGGCCTTGTTTTGCAGCCTTCGTATACCACAGAAAAGCGGTTTTGGTGTTCTTCGGTATGCCATTGCCCGTGTGGTACATCCATGCCAGTGCTGCTTGTGCCTTGGCATAGCCATCCTCAGCCAGCGGTTGCCACGCTTTAAAGGCGATTTCGTATTGCCCGAACAGAAACGCCATGCGGGCATTGCTGTAGAGTTGTTCGATAACGTTGTCGGGTAAAGCGTCTTCATCAATTTCCTCATCGTCACAAAAGTCGATGTCAGAATAAGAGTTATCTTCATTTGCCTCTATTCCGAGCAGAATATTTTCAATGGAATTTTCTTCGACGCTCACATCAATGTCGGCAACGACAGCATTACTGCAGAAGCCAATCGTTGTCAGTACCAGCAGGACGGCGAGTAGGGGACTATGATAGAAAAGATGCATTGCCTGGGTACGGGTGCGAGAGTTTATGGGGTATGGCTGAAATAATGACACTATCACTTCTTCGGCATCGGGGTGAGAGTCTTGAGTCAGAGCCCTTACTCACAGCCGCCACCGATCACTAATAAAATCAAGGATACTACAGACACGGTGGAAAAACCGGGTAAAGATGAACGGTCATCTCATATCTATAAAGGGGAAGAATTTTGTCCGGCTGGGAATCGTGCAGTGTCAGCAAATATCAGGCGCGTAACGGGAAGTTTTGGTGCGGAAAGATGGCTTCCCAAAAAATCCTTACTGGGAACAAAAACGCTCCACTGCAAATTACTGCAAAAATTCTGTCGAAGCCTCGTGAAAGTGGGCTCCAATTTCACATCCCAATCCATGATTGGATGATGTGCCTTCACCTCACCCATGCCATATTGGGAACAATTCATTCGACTGCTAAAATTTATTCGTTAAAATAAAAAAGTCTGCTTTAGGCGCTTTTACATAATTAGTGCGAAACGCCCAATTTGTATAAGGTTGTCAATAACGCCTTCAAGGTTGACAATTAGGCCGCAATAGATTGACAATAAAATTTCTAGAGTTGACAATCAATTCCTGAAGTCATAATCAGTGTGCGAGTCGTATTAAAAATAATCGTTGCCTGCCAATACACAGAATTAACTATTTAGGTGGAATGATGAGTTTGAGGAAACGAGGGGAAATTGTAAGACGCCAAATCTTGCGAGATGTAAGGCATCACCCTAATGATATCGCTGCACATATTGGCCAGATTTTCTCCATAACTAGACAGGCCGTTAATAAGCATCTAAAGAAGTTAATTGATGAGGGTTGGCTAAGTGCTGAAGGTTCCACAAGGAAACGTGTCTATATATTAGGTTCACGCCGTGAAAACACGGCAGCTTTTAAAATTGAACCGGGTGTAAATGAGCACAAAATTTATTTTGAGAATTTCTCGTGGGTGTTAGAGGGAATCCCGAAGAATGTAGATGATATTATTTTTCATGGATTTACTGAGATGGTAAATAATGCTATCGATCATTCAGAAGGCACTCTTTTTACCGTTCGCGTTAAAAGAGAACCAAATTCTATTAGAATATTTATTGTAGATAATGGTGAAGGTATCTTTCGACGAATAACTCGATTGTGTCATTTAGTGGATGAACGCCAGGCTATTATTGAGTTATCAAAAGGTAAGCTTACAACAGATATATCGAAGCATTCAGGACAGGGGATATTTTTTACATCAAAAATGTTTGATACCTTTTTTATAGATTCTATTGGGCTACATTTTTCTCATAACCAATCAAATGAATTTGATTGGTTGCTTGAAGTTGATGCTTACGAGAATGATAAAGGCACTGCTGTTTATATGGGCATAGCGCTGGATTCGACTAGAGTAGTTAAAGAAGTTTTCGATCAGTACACTACTGGTGAAGACGATGATTTTTCTTTTAATAAAACGGTGGTGCCAGTAAAACTCGCTATATTTGGACGCGAACAACTAGTTTCTCGCAGCCAAGCTAAACGTTTGTTAGCGCGCATAGAGAACTTTAAAATAGTTCTTTTTGATTTTGATAGCGTACATCAAATTGGACAAGCTTTTGCTGATGAAATTTTTAGGGTGTACAAATTGAGGCATCCAGAAATAACGCTGTTAGACACAAACTCTTCAGAAGATGTAAAAGCTATGATTAAAAGGGCACAGTCTGATTTATAGCTAAATATCTGTAGATATTTTTTTAGTTAACTGATCATTGTTAGTACATGATTCATTGGTTGTGGTACATGTCTTCATCAACTCTTTTTCAAACAATAAAAAGAATGTCTTAGTCGTAAGCGATCAGTAAACCCCATCTAAAAATCCATCCATCATCCGTAAGCGATCA
>CAYNYJ010000002.1:0-72568 GCA_964401355.1 uncultured Ectothiorhodospiraceae bacterium
GGCATGCCGATAATCAGTTGGTATTGCTGTGAAAGTTAACGGGACAGCAGTGATATTAAATATAAGGAGGTGCGCCATGCCAAAAGTAAGTTCAAAAAGACAAATCACTATTCCAATCGATCAATGCCAACAAGCCAATATCGAGCCTGGCGATGAGATCGAAACATTTATTTATGCTGGCCACATTACGATCGTGAAGAAAAAAAAGGGAGCCGCTAAAGGCATTCTCAGTCAGATCAAAACAGACAAAAGAGTCAGCGATGAGAAGTCACTACAAAGCACTCTTGACGAACGGCACAAGGGTGTTGCGTGATTGCTATTGATACAAATGTACTGCTACGGTATCTGCTCCAGGATGATAAAAAGCAATCAGCCAAAGCTGACAAGTTGATTACTGGCAATCGGAAAGTGCTCGTGACAGATGTTGTCCTTGTAGAGGCTATTTGGGCGTTAAAAGGGAAAAAATATAAACTCTCAAAAGATGACCTATTGCTGGTGATTGATGGGTTATTTATAGAATCGAATATCATGTTCGAAGATGGCCAGACTGTATGGAGAGCATACAATGCTATTCGTGGGGCGGAATCCATTAAGATTGGCACAAAGAAGAAGGACGCAGATTTCTCCGATGCACTGATCCTGGAAAAATCTAGGTATGATGCGAATAGAAAAGTAGAGTCGTTTGGTGGGTTGTACACATTTGATACAGCTGCTCAACAGTTCGATGACGTGAACAAACTATAAGCTAAACATGGAGGAAATGGCACAAATTGCGACACCATTATGATGGCCGAACGACTTATAGAATTGGGTTTCGTTGTTCAGACGAGCGGGACCATCTCTGTTGTCTGCGACCGTGGCTACACCGACTATGCGTGGTATAACCCACTGAACTCAAACGGCATCTTCTTTGTTACGCGGCAACGTAAGAATGCCCGTTATCGTGTCACTGAGCGTCGTAGCATCAACCAATCAAAAGACCTGACCAGCGACCAAACCGTACAACTCACCGGCACCAAAGCCAGTGATTGCCCGATAGCCCTGCGTCGCATCGGTTTTAAGGATGCTGAAACCGGCATCCAGTATTTCTTCCTCACCAATAACTTTCAGCTTGCTGCCAGTATCATTGCTGCAATCTATAAATCACGTTGGCAGATTGAATTATTTTTCAAGTAAATCAAACAAAACTTGAAAATTAAACGTTTTCTCGGCACCTCGAAGAATGCCGTGATGACCCAAATCTGGATTGCTGCCTGCGTTTATCTTTTACTGGCCTACCTCAAGTTCGCCAGTAAAATCAGCAGAAGTCTCCAACAAATCCTTCAGCTTCTTCAACTCAATTTATTTGAATGGCGAGACCTCCATACTCTATTGCGTGTTGATCCGCCTGAACCAAAACTTTCTCATCTTCAAACAAGGCTGCAATTCTCATGAAAGTTTATGGGACACTAGTGAAGTTACATATGATCTTTTATTTTATTATTTAAGGTTGTTACTTTTTTCGCGTACAGGTCATCAGTCCCGTATATTATAATATTTTCAGTTTCTCTTTTTGCTTCAGCGATTTTACCACTCTGGTAAAGAGCTTCAGCAAAGCTGTATCGTAACGCATAGTTACGAGGATTGTCCTTAACGCCTTTAGCGTAAATTCTTATTGCTTTATTTCCCATACCTGCTTTCAGGTAAATCTGGCCCATGGTATCAATGACCTGTATTTCACCGGGGTGAGAATTATAAGCAATTTCTGACATCTTGATAGCTTTTTGTATTCTATTTTGCTCAAGATAAATCCAGGCAAGGTTATTAAGTGCAATAACATTTTCACTATCCTGTTTTAGGACTGTTTCAAACACTATTTCTGATTCCTCAGTACGTTTGATTCTTTGTAATTCAGTCGCTAAAAAAACTTTGGCGTTGATGTCGTTAGGATGAGAATCCAGCCATTTATATATCTGATTTAATCCTTTATCTTCTTCCCCAGTCGTTAGATATGAATAATAAAGATTCACATAGATCCCAAACTCATTTAGTTTGGAAGCGATTTTCTGATAAGAAATTATTGCCTTCTTGTATTTTTTTTCTTTTATAAGCATATCCGCCTCATAGCGGATGGCTATAATTTTAGTTTCATCAAACGAATATAGATATTCATTATATTTTCGCGCTTCGTTTAATTTTTTTTGTGAAATATTTAATTTCACTAAGTTCACTAAAGCTGTCAAGTTTGACTTGTCTTTCCCAATAATTTTTTCGTAGTATTTTATTGACTCCTTAGTAGCGCCAATATTTTTATTGGTTTCAGCCATTAAGAAGAGCGAATCAAGATTTTCATTGCTGGATTTTAGATATCGTTCAAAAAAATATTTGGCTTTTATAAGGTCGCCATTTGCATATTTTATTTTGCCGCTAATAAGGTTAATTGCAAGATGGTTGGGGAAATTTCTTGAAAAGATTGATAGAACCCTTTCCGCTTTTCTGAAGAGGTCGTTAGCTAGGCAAAAATTAATGAATGATAAATAGATATCAGGGTCTTCTTCAGGATTTTTTAGTATTGCTTTTTCCCAATACTGAGTAGCTTTTTTAATATTTCCTCGTGCTTCCGATATATTTGCTAGCCCGCTGATTGCCCACATATTATTTTCGGAAATAGAAAGTGTTTTCTTAAAGTTTTCTTCAGCATATGACAAATTGTTTTCTTTAAGAGCCAAGTTGGCCAAATTTAAATAGCCCGTAATATAACGCGGATCTTTTCTGATGGATTTCTTGAAAGCATCTTTAGCTTTTTTAAAGTTCCCTTGCCCTAAATACGCATTTCCTAAAAGATTATATGGTATAGGTGAGTGTGTTGATGTTTTTGACAAACTTATTGCTTCATCAATCGCTTTATCAAATAATTTATTTGATAAATAAGACATAATCAAAAGCATTTGCGCTACGGGAATATTGTCAGTGTCCAGCGTCTCAAGATATTTACTTGCTTCTTGATCTGTTTCTGAATTCATTAATGCGATTGCATATTGAATCTTAGATTTTTTGTCGCCCGGTTTGGCGGAAAGTGCCAGTTTTAGATAACGGCTTGCATTAAAATTATCTTTTTTGATGAGGTAAGCATTTCCCATCAAAGTTAATACTTGGTGATCTTTTGGAGTAGAGCTGGTAGCGATAGATTCAATAGGACGAAGAGTTTTTAGTGCGTTATCCGCATCGTTAAAGCTTAAGTATATAGTTGCTATTGCTTTTCTCGCCCCGACATGAAGTCGGTCAATATTGAGTATTTTTCTAAATACAAATATAGCTTGATTTGAGTTGTTCTTTATGGAAAGTAAATTTCCTTTCATAAACCAAGCAGGAATGAACCCGGATTGTTGTTCGATGACAATATCAATCGCTTTAAGAGCGGCATCATATTGTTTTAGGGAAAAGTCAATAATGGCACGGTAATAATTTGCCACACTGTGTCTTGGTATTATGGATAAGATCCGATCTATCTTCTCTCCAGCATCTTTGAAAGATCCTTGCTCTATTCCAAGTTTAGCGAAAGCGATATTTGCAGTTAGGTTATAAGCTTCAGCATCCAATGCTTTTAATAAAAATATTTCGGCCTGCTTAAAGTCTTTTTGATTTAAAAACATTTCACCTTTAACTGCTAGCGTGGTGGCATTGTTAGGATTTTTTTCTAGCACTTTATCCAAATACACCTGCATCCTTGAATAGTCTTTGTTCAACAGATAATATTTTGATAAGCCTGTTAAGGCAGTTATGTTATTAGGGTCAAGCTTTAGTGCGCTTAAGTAGCTTTTTTGCGATTTTTTAAAGTCTGAATTTTCAAAGTGCACTTCGCCGATTATGGCGTTGATTTGTGCTTTTTGAGCTATTGAATAGGTGGGTTTTATTTTCAGTTCCGCAATAGCTTTATCTCGCTCCCCCAGAAATAAATACGTTTTAGATAAAGTAACCCTTGCCTTAAAGAGGTTATCATCCAGCTTCAATGCCCGACGTAATTCTTTTTCTGCCCCATTGAAATTGTATCCGTAAAAATAAGTCTGACCGAGAAGTGACCTTGCCTGTTTGTTTTTAGGGTTGGCCTGTAAACTGTTTTTAAAATGAATTTCTGCTGTACGATATTCTTTCTTATTAAAGGCCTGTTTTCCCAGGTTCATACTGTTATCGGCAAGAACTAATCCACTGATAAAAAACAAGCTAACTACTATAATAACGTATTGTTTCAGACCATGAACCATCTGTTTTTGCCTCACTCAATAATAAAGGGGTATGACAGTATATGTCATACCCCTTAGATTGCTAACTAAAGATGAAAAAGCTTTGTTAGGCTTGCTTACGCATTAAACGCATTCCCAATAACCCAAGTGAGAACAGCGCGAGTGTCCCGGGTAATGGGACTGATATTCTATCTATAGAATCACCACCAACATCGGTGCTACCACCAGTTCCACCATCAACAAAACCACCTTCACCGATAAAGCTAATTTTCACAATAGACGCAAAGCTATTGCGTGTGCCATCCGCATAGCCTGTTCCATATTGGCTTACATAAAAGGCACCGTCATGACCAACAGCAGCTAAATCACCATAAAAACCACCGGAAGCGATTAGGGTGTTATCTATCCAGCTTGTATAATCGCCAGAGACTGCAAAGTTCAGGCGGGTGATGGTACCGTCGGTATTGTTGGTGTAGATATTGCCATCCTGGTCAAAGGCCAAACCGTCTGGACGAGCACCAACGGTGATTAAAGCCACCTGGATACCAGTGCTGTAATCCCAAATAACAACTTTCCCTGCGCTAAGGGCGGCACCCGCAATATACAGACCCGTTGGGTCTACAGCGACCTGGTCTATAAACCCTACAGTACTTGAAGCAATTGTAGTACGCGCACCAGCTTTCGTTGTATCAAATATGCGACCACCATCTGTTGATACAAAAGTGTCAGAAGCATTACGATAAGCAAGACCGAATGTACCTGCAGGTCCCACAACAGTCGATGCTAATGACGTACTGTTTACACTGTACAGATTCGAGGATCCAAGAGAATAAATTTCTCCCGAAGTGTCTATGGTAATACCATACCCGCCAGAACCATCGTTAGAAGCCGATGTCACTAATGCAGCAATGTTACTTCCATTGACAGTAGTTGTATTGTTCAGGTCCCATTTAGCTAAGGGGCCACTACGCGCGCCATTGGTGTAAAGATAGCCATCCAGTCCCAAAATCACCCCTGCGACGTTGGAGGACCCACCAATATTACCTGCTGTTGATACAACTGTTTCAGCGACAAAATCCGAGTGCACAAAAATGAAGGGTGATGCTTGCGCCTGAATTGTCCATATGCTGGCACAAAGCAGTGCGGCAGCAGTAATACTCCTGTTTAGTTTCATTTTTCTTACCTCTCCCGTGATTTAAATAAACTGTCATAAACAATGGCTGATAAATTCTATCGATATACCATACAAAAATTACACACAGCAAATTATGGGCCAAAAATTAATAACGAATATAATCAATATGTTACTAATGCCTTAAATAAACAGTGTAAATAATTTCGACAGATTCATGTTGGTATCCTTCGAGAGGAAACAAAGATCCGCTATTTCATTGTTAGTTATTGATTTTTTTAATGATTAAGTTGGCGGTGATGGTATGTGAAAACCGCTTGTTCGTTAAGGAAGCTCTGATCAATTAATGCTAATAACTATATTCAAGCGTATTTACGATCTTGCATCCTAATATTTTGGCATATGTCCCAAAACCACAACAATGTGTTCACTTATTTTGTCGTTATTACCAAATCTTGGGATCAATGGTAAATCCCAGACGCACGTTTCCTACGTAGCCCGCAATAACTGCTATCGTGCCATGTATAAATCTACCCGCCTGCAGGCTACAAAGAGTCGATTCTCATTTTTGTCCACGCCCCGGTAGCAACTTTGTTGAAACCAAAAATGCGTTTAAGAGTCTGAAAGGGCTGTTCAACTTTCGCCCGCACGCTCGAATTAGTTTTATTTCTGGAGGCTTCCTCATCACTCAGCAGGCGAATACGAAAGCCTTTCTTCTTCGTAAAGTTTTTCGCCTTGAGCGCATGCCGGCTGCCATTGTAAGGTGATATAACATCGACAGAGTCGGGCAAGTGTGAGTGTTGAAAAATCAGATGTTGTGAATCAGTCTTTGCAATGTGTATCGGAACTTGTCGTTAGTATTGTTTGTATTATCGATGATCCGCCTGAATCAAAAAGCTGGGTATTATGATGCAAGGGTTCAAAGACAAGACCAGCGTCTTGGTTTTTTCGAATCCATGAACAAATTAGAGTTTCTTTTGGTCTGTTTGTGAGATCATCCACTTTTTCCTGTTTCTATTATCGTTGCACATACGCGACAGCGAGTATTCCCATGAGTGATTATCAGCCGCCGGCCGACCAGGGCCTGTCGATCCTTTACTGTGATGATGTGTTATTGGTGGTGGATAAGCCTAGTGGCCTGTTATCGGTGCCGGGGCGAGGTGCGGAAAAGCGGGATTGTCTGGTGTCGCGGCTACAGGTGGAATATGCCGATGCGCTGATCGTGCATCGTTTGGATATGGAAACCTCCGGGGTGATGGTGCTGGCACGGAGCAAGGCGGTGCATCGCCAGTTAAGTTTGCTGTTTCAGCAACGTGAGGTGCAGAAACGTTACATTGCGGTAGTGGATGGCCGAATCCCCGATGCGTCGGGGCTGATCGATTTACCGTTGATTTGCGATTGGCCCAATCGGCCACGGCAAATCGTGGATCATGATCAGGGCAAACCATCCCGGACGCGCTTCAAGGTGTTGTGGCGCAATGTCGAAGAAAGCACCACCCGGGTCGAACTCGAACCCGAAACTGGCCGTTCACACCAATTACGGGTGCATTTGCAGTCCTTGGGTTACCCGATTTTGGGTGATCGGCTCTACGCGAATAAGCGGCAGCAGTCGAAAGCTCCCCGATTATTGCTGCACGCCCTATCTTTGGGCTTTGTGCATCCGTTGACTGCTGAGCCTCTACGTTTCGTCTGTGATGCCCCGTTTTAAAAGGCTGCGGCCGGGAGCAGGCCAGGAAATAGTGGGATATAGCAGTAAATCACAGGCAAAAAAAAGCCCTGCAATATGCTCGGAGGAGGGGTGAGCAAGGAGTAGCAGGGCAAACAACAAACAATACGTTCTACAGAGGGGTTAGTAGAACTTGGGAAACAGTTTATCTTAGTTATAATATTAATGCCAACTAATATTATAACTTTCTTGTGTGGCTTAAGCGGGACAGATAAGCCCTTTTCTATGTCGGACCGAAATGCAGCGTGGCTTGCCGCGGGGTTCCAGGGCTATACTTCACGTTAGTCCGCATTTTTTGTTGATCCGTGATTGGGGGAATGGAATGGCAGCAGGGCGTGAAGAGCAAGGTAACCAGCCGGTGAATGTTGCTTCATCGCCTTTATTTCTTGCGATTGACCAGGGCGGTCATGCCAGTCGGGTGTTGGTGTTTGATCGCTTTGGCGAAAAGATCGTAGAAGCACGTTGGGTGGTGGCGGTACGGCATCCCCGGTCGGACTGGGTGGAACAGGATGCCGATGCACTGCTGCAGTCGGTGCAGTCTGCATTGGTCGAAGCCCTGGATCAACTGGGGGAACGGCGCCAGTTTCTGGTGGCGGCGGGGCTGGTCACTCAACGTTCCAACATCGTGTGTTGGGATCGCAATACCGGGCGCGCGTTGTCGCCTGCCATCAGCTGGCAAGATCGGCGTGCGCAGCAGTGGATGCAAAACTTCGAGCCACAGCGCGCCACCATACGTCGTATCACCGGGCTAGTACCGTCTGCGCATTACGGCGTAAGCAAAATTCACTGGTGTCTGGAAAATCTGGCGGAGGTCAAAACCGCGCGTGCCCACGGCAGTCTGGCTATCGGCCCGCTGGCGAGCTTTTTGTTGTTTCGGCTTTTGCAACAACAACCCTTCGTGGTGGATGCAGTGAATGCCTCGCGCACGTTATTGTGGGACAGGACATCACGCAGCTGGTCTGCCGAATTGCTGACCCTGTTTTCGCTGGACGCCGATTATCTGCCGCGCAGCGTACCGAACCGGTATGAGTTTGGCACCCTCAATGTTGCGGGTTGCATGATTCCGTTAACGGTGTGCAGTGGTGATCAGTCGGCGGCGTTGTTTTCCTTGGGAATACCAAAACCGGGGAGCGCTTATCTCAACATGGGAACGGGTGCGTTTATGCAATGTTTGCAGGGGCAACAATCATTGCATAAAAAATTGCCCACACGCTTGTTGCAAAGCGTGGTGTGGGATGAGGTCGGCACATCCTTGCAGGTATTGGAAGCCACGGTTAATGGTGCCGGGAGTGCCTTGGCCGTTATCGAAAAAGAAACGGGCATCTCTACGGAACAGTCTCAGCGCCATTGCGTACAGTGGTTGGCGGGCGCAAAAAATATTCCCTTGTACCTTAATGGTGTGGCCGGATTGGGCTCTCCATTCTGGGTGCCCGAGTTTGATTCTCATTTTGTGGTGAATGAAACGCTGGCGAGCAAAACCATCACGGCAGACCCGGTCGAAAAATGGGTCGCGGTGCTGGAAAGCATTGTGTTCCTGCTAAAGGTCAATTTGGAGGAGATGCAAAGCGAGTCGGTGGCCGTACAGTATGTTGTCATCAGTGGCGGCCTGTCGCAACTGGATGGTCTGTGTCAACGCCTGTCCGATGTCAGTGGCTTGCCGGTGATACGTCCGCAACAATGCGAGGCGACGGCCAAAGGCCTGGCATTTTTGTTGTTAAAAACCTTGTTAAAAACCTTGGCAAAATCTGCATTGCAGAACGTGGCGTCAGAAAAAGATTCGCCAGAAAAAATAGACCGGGAGTGGGACATGGGTGGTGCGGCCGATCATTTCGCGCCGGAAAAAAATACCGCGTTACGCGCACGTTACCGACAATGGCGTGTGGCGCTTGATGATGCGCTGCGTGAAAAGATACGTTCGTGAAAGTGTCGTTGTCACGCCCATTGCTGATCGCACACCGCGGCTATAGCGCGTGTTATCCCGAAAATACCCTGGTCGGTTTGGAAGCCGCTTTGCGTGCTGGTACGCAGTATGTTGAAGTCGATGTGCATTTTACCGCGGACAGTGTGCCGGTGGTGTTTCATGATACGACGTTGACCCGAGTGACGGGCAGTGAAGGGCGTATTCAGGAAATACGTTTTGCGGCACTGAGCCAGTTGCGTGCCAGTGAGCCAGAACGATTCGGTGAACGTTTTTTTCAGGAGCCCGTGCCCAGTTTACAAGCCATGCTGGCGTTATTGGAACAATGGCCGGGTGTTACCGCCTTCATTGAAATCAAAACGGACAGCCTAAATTATTTTGGAGTGGATCATGTGGTGCAAGGCTTGATGAGGGCTTTGGCCGATTTTCAGAAGCAGTGCGTTTTGATTTCCTTTGATCATGGGGTGCTGGAAAGCGCGCGCAAGGCAGGCATGCAACGTATCGGCTGGGTGTTACACGATTGGAATGCGGCTTCGTGTGCGCTTGCGCAAACCCTGTCACCTGATTTTCTATTTTGTAACGTGGAGAAAATCGGCGCTGAAGACCGCTTGTGGCCGGGACCCTGGCAGTGGGCGTTGTATGACATCGTTGAACCCGATCTGGCTTTACGGTGGTTTGCGCGCGGCGCGGAATTGATTGAGACCTGGGACATCGGTGGCATGTTGCGAGATCCACGACTTGCGATCGAAAATGTTGATGACTCATTCCCCGGAGAATAGCCACACGGAGAATAAATTTTATGACGTGCTGGTGATCGGCGCGGGTATTCACGGTGCCGGTGTTGCTCAGGCCGCGGCGGCGGCGGGCTACTCCGTGTTAGTGCTGGAGCAGGGGGCGGTGGCTAGTGGTACCTCCAGTCGCTCCAGTAAATTGATTCACGGCGGTTTGCGTTATCTTGAACACGGTCAGTTTTCACTGGTACGCGAGTGTTTGCGCGAGCGAGCGTTGCTGCTAAAACTGGCGCCGGGACTGGTGCAACTACGGCCTTTCTTCATTCCTGTTTATACGGATTCATCCCGCAACCGCTGGCTGATTCGTGCCGGACTCACACTTTATGCACTGCTTGGTGGCGTAGGTCGTGATACCCGCTTCCGCAGCCTGCCACAGCGGGAATGGCAGACTCTGGATGGTTTGAAAACGGACGGGTTACGCACGGTATTTCAATATTGGGATGCACAAACAGATGATCGCCAATTGACTCGTGCCGTGATGGCTTCCGCGCAAACATTGGGCGCGGAATTACAGCATCATACAGCATTTTGTTCTGCAGAACGCGTTGCCGACTCGCAGATCGGAGAGTGCTGGAAAATTCATTATCGCCGAAAAAATGTGACGGTGGCAGAAGATACCGGGCATGAACATACCTGTACTGCCCGGGTGATGGTCAATGCCGCGGGCCCCTGGGTGAATAAGGTGCTGAAGAATTTTTCAGCAGCGTTTGTGCCTTTGCCTATCAATTTGGTGCAGGGCACACATTTGGTGTTAGAGGGTGAAGTTTCACGGGGCATTTATTATCTGGAATCCCCGCAGGATCAGCGGCCAGTGTTTGTGATGCCATGGCAAGTGGATAATAACACGGGCACCGGAAATGCCATTTTACTGGGTACCACAGAAACACGTTTTCAGGGCGATCCGGCCACGGTGCGATCTCAGTCCGAGGAGCAAAATTATTTGTTGGAAACCTACAGGCATTATTTTTGTGAAGACGTTAAACTGCTCAATACCTTTGCAGGGGTGAGAGTGTTGCCCGGTAGTGCCGAAGACACATCGTACGCGACACGCGCTCGAGAGACTGTCTTGCATCCCGACCAAGCGGACACACCCCACTTGATTACCGTGTACGGTGGCAAGTTAACCACCTATCGATCGACGTCACAAAAAGTATTAGAAATGTTGGCGAATAGTCTGCCAAAATGCAACCCCGTGGCAGATACTCGCAGCCTTCCATTGGTGAATAAATCAGAGATTCCCTAGAGAAATACTATTGTTTTTATTTCTCGGTCCGAGATAATATTCAAGGCTCTTTAAAATAGGAATTCTATTTATTGAGTGACGAGTTTCGTTGCATATGGCGAAGCTACGTATTGGCGAAAGAATTTTAGCGGGATTGTTTATGGACGATTCGTGGAAGTTTTAGCACGCGCACGAGGTTATACGGGGGCGGTTGAGTGAGTGTGAAATAAATGCCAAAATTCAGCATTCGGCCAACGTTGTTCCGCCTGGTAATAATGGTGGCGTATTTTCTGATAATACCGATAATCTGTTTTTATCGATTGCTCAGCACGGGGAAATCCGCTGTCGTCTCCCTGCAACTGTGCTTGCACAGCATAAGCTGCCATCATGCCGTTGTTTAGCGATTTCATAATGCCTGCCGATGTTATCGGATCATAGGTTGATGCCGCGTCACCAATGGCTATCCAGTTTTTTCCGCTAATCTTATCGAGTTGAAAACAGGGCACATTAAAAATTTTAAAGGAGTCGGGTTGGTAGTGTATCTGTAATATTTGTTTTGTTATTAGTATGGTTTTTTGCAATTGCTCAAACCAGGTAGAGATATTCCGCAGTTGCCGCTGTTTGATGATGGGAGCGGTCGAAGTAAAACTTAGTAACAAACGGTTTTCGGGTAAGCGGGCGGCATACCACCAACCTGTCTCACAAGCTTCTAAGTGAGTAAGTCGGGATACGGTTTGCTGTTTGTCATCGAGTTGAAATAGGGCGCTGATGCAAATTAACGGATGGTCGTGTTGTTTTTGGCTGTGTTGGCTGCGGGCAAATAATGCGTGTGATCCACTGGCATCAATGACCGTATCTGCCGTTACCTTTAGCAACGTGCCATCCGCGTGTTCCAAACTGATGTGATAACCCTGTGCCGTCTGTTCCGCTTGTTTAAAATGGCATTGGGTTATCAAGTTGGCAGTACGTTGTTGAGTTTTATCGGCGAGTAAATGATTAAATTTTTGTCGATCGAGATGCCAGCCGTGGCCCAGTGGGCTGATGATACTATCGTTATAACCGCGTTTGTTGCTTCCCCAGTACGATACGCTGCCATAACATGGGTCATGGTTTTGTTGCAAAAAGTCTTGATACAATTCCAGTTTCTGTAACAAGGGGCGGCAATTGGGTGGCAGGCTTTCACCTATTTGAAATTTTTTGTAATTGCCAGCCTCAACCACTAATACATCGGTGATGCCCAATTGCGATAATTTTATCGCGCAGCTACAGCCAGCAGGGCCGCCACCAATGATCACGCAAGCGTAGTGTTTTTCAGTGGTCAAAAATGATGCCGTAATTGATGAATGAATCCGGGTGGATATTGTCGCCTGGAAAACCTGCGGATGATCAATTTTTTGGTGGATAGGTTTTATCAGTTACCTGATTGGGCCAGGCTTCAACCAGATTGCTTTTATCCTTGAGAAAATTACTGGCGACTTCCAAATAGTAATTCGGGTTGTATTCATTTTTATAGCCCTTAATTGCCGGCCCCTGAATCACGGTGCCGATGTTTTGCCAGTTATCCAATATATCGCGGCGTTGTTGATAGCGGCCGACGTTCATGGCGGGTAGGTTAAAGTTGTCACCTTGCTGTTGAATGGCTGCGGTGCCTTCGCCGCGTACAGAATAACGTTGTATGGGTAACTCGCCATTGTTCGCTACAAGATCGTCAAATGTGTAAACCGCCACCGGGCGCTGAGCGGGCCAGGACCAAAATAAAGAGGTGTTTACATTGCCACTAAATACATTGTCTTCCGTCACGGCACCGCCGGGGTTGGGTGCTGGAGTATGAGTGGCACAGGAGTTGTAATCGGTGTGCCAGGGGATTGACATAAATTTGCACAGGTCGCCTGGTTCAACCGCATCGCTGCGTAATGGCGTATAACCTACGCCAAGAAAAGGGTTGGCGGTGGTGGCCTGACTGTAATCCATTGTTGCCTTGTTGATACGAAATGGGCCCACCGCCGGATTCGTCCAGTCCTGGTTGTACAGGTTGATATCCCGCACAATAAAGGTGAGGTCGATACCGGGACTAAAGCGTCCACCCAGGCAATTAAATAACACGGTTTTATCCAATGCCTCACCTGGCCCCAAGGGTAGAGATGAGGCTGCTTCACACAGACCGGCGCTCCATTGTTCCATAAAAAAATATTGGCTGTGGCTAAGGCTTAGAAAACTCTTGGCGGCATCACCCAATGACAGTGGCATTAATTTGCTGCCGACGGGGGCCGGTGAATTATCATTATTATTGGGGTTGCGAAGGAACGACAGAATATCAATATTCGGCTTCTGTTCAGTTAACTGATCAAAATTTAAATGGCTCTTGATGGCTTTTTCCGGCAGATTGGTATTCCACATCTGTAAGGACGCGGCACGCAAGGCGGGAAAAACATCATCATTAAAATAGGGTTTAAAACTTTTCTGATAAGCCTTGTTTTGATAGATCGCCGGGTTCAGGTTTAATTGTTCCAGCCAGGTGGTATACACATCATCCCATAGGCTCACGACATTTAAGGTTTGTGGTGCATAAGCCGGATCTGTGGCAACGACCCAGGCACTGTTTTTCAGTGTTCTGAAACTGCCGTCAGAAAATTTCAAGGTCGCCGTCACCGGCCCATCGGCGGTGTCATCCAACCAGTTATTATTATCCACATCGGCGTCAAGTTTGGCATTGGGGTCGGCATTCCCTTCGTTATCAAAACCACAGGCCTTACCAAATCCTCCTAATACCAGCAGTCGGCCAGTGTCTTCGATACGGAGGGAGCCCAGTGTGGTGATAGCTTCGCTGCCATTGGTGTTGCTCGTGGCATCTCCATCACTGCTAGGAAAACTGATGGGATAATCGGCTGCCACTACTTTTTGTTGATCGGCGTCCCAATATGTTGCGGCGCTGGTTTTATCGAAATCAACCTGTTGAATGTCGTTGTGTATTGCGCGCGGTCCTGCATCGATGACCAGTTTTTTCAGCCGCTCTTTATCAGCAGGATCGGCTGAAGGAGGGAAATTGGGATTGCGTATCGGCGGAAAACCACCATTTTTGTATTGCTGGATGCCGGTGTTAGCGGCTTCATCTATTTCCCAGCAGTTGGCTTTTTTATTGGCCAGATGCACAGTCCAGATGATATCAACGACCTTTTTTCCATCTACCATGGAGTTAATGGTCACCTCGGTCCCCGCGTTACAAGGGTAGGTTGTTGCGTTGCTATTGTCGTACTGGTAGATACGAAATCGTGCGGCCTGCCGCTTCAGGCGGCCGTCACTATCACGTAGATCATCACTGGTGATGGTGGTGGTTTCGGTTCCGGGTTTTATCGGTAAACCACCGGTCAGTGTTGTATCGGTTTGTGGCATGCCAGCGCGAGTTTCCGGTGCCAAGTAATACTCTTTACTGTTACCGACACGGGCCATGCCGATTGCGGGATGGATGCGTAAGCTTGTGGTGCTCATAATAAGTCCTTTTTTATGGGCTGCTCCGTTAATTATGCGATGCTTTGTGAAGCGTTAACGTTCAACCGATACCACGTTTAAATAATTTTGCAACAGGATATGGCTGGTGCTGATATTTTTACCCGGTAGCATATTGATGCCATCGTTGGTTTCAGTTATTGCCATGCTGTTGTGACAGTCAAAACAATTGTTTTCAGAGGCCACTTGCTGGGTAAAGGTTTCAATCACGGAATTCGACAGTTTGGTTGAACCGGTCAACAAACTTGAATCAGCTTGTGGATTCCAATTCGGTTTTAGCGCATCAATTTTGTTAAACCAAATTGCCCCCACCTCCATATAATTGTGCCATACAGAATTCGCCGGTAACTGGCCTTGTACGCTCATATTAAGGCTGTCAATATTGTTCTGGTTGACGCTGGAACCACCCCCTAGACGGTATTGACGACAAACATGGGTCACAGGTTTTAGTTGCTGGCTATTTTCATTAATGCTGATGATATTGGCATTGTTGGCATTACAGTCCGAGGCAGGACTGTTTGCACCGTAGAAGGTGTAATTTCGTTCCGCGACTTCATCACTGATGCCCAGCCCGCTAATCATATTTGGTGCATTATCCACGTGCTCAAAGGTGGCCCAGATCGCTTCAGGGTGTCCTGCCACCACTTCGGCAATATGAAAACCGACGAGTGCAACTTTGGCCGTAAAGGTTTTCGCGTCATCGGTAATGCCAACGCTGTTCCCGACTTTGGAAAGAAGTTTTAGCTCAGCGTTGGTGGTGTAATAACGGCTGGTATCTTCGTCTTCTTTTACAATCATCCACGCCGCTTTCAACGACATGGCGCCAACTGTGAAATTCATATTGGCTGGAATTGTTTGCATACCCTGTGCTGTGTAGAGTTTTTCGGTGATGACAAAGTTACGGTATTGGTCATTGATCATCATGCTGGTGTAGACCGCCCGGCCATTTTTATCGACCAGCAAACCATGAGAACCGGCCTGGTTGACGCCGCCTAAAATGTGTTTCTTCGGATTCTTGACTGCGGGGTTAATCGCGGCATCTGAGTAAAGACTCTCAAATCGTGCTTTACCATTGTTATCCAGCGTTGTTAGCCACAGAAATTTCTGCCATGAAAACTGATGAAATACACAATTTGATGTGCTTTGAAAATTTTCCGCATCGGGTTTTTTAATGTCGTGTGAAAACCAGGTGGCGGGTGCCAAACAGGGTGTGTCATTACTGTCTTTTTGCTGGCTCAGCGTGACATCGCTACAGGCTATGGTGAAAGAAGCTAGTGCGCTTACCGCTATTAGCGGTACACCGGTTAGCCGCTGTGTCGGTTGTTTCATGGTTCCCTCCCGTGTGCGTATTGCTGCAAACGATGATTTTTTTTGCAGAATAGCTGCACTTTTCCTTAAGTGCAGCATCTTTTACATCAAGTGATCACAGTGGTCAATGCTGCCTTGGCTTTTTTGTATATTTTTCCAGTAGGTGCGTTATTTTCGAAACTACTGTCATTATAAATGATAGCGATAGTTTCAAATTGACAGCCGGTTTGGTGGTAGCGAATGTCAATATCTTCGCCAGGTTTCTGGGTTTTTCACGTTGCTGTTGCGGAACCTTGGAGGTCGGTTTTCGTATTGTGGCATACGTGCTGAAGGGACGTTTTTGAAGCGTTGTTTTTAGGGAGCCTCCGATCTATTCATGAACTCGTATCTTGCGTCTAAAATATCCAGCTTCATCGTTGCGCTTACTTTTATTGAGAATCTTCGCAATAGCTAGCTATTACGTGCGATTCGCGCTTCGCCTAAAAGCGCCTACTGTTGGCGAATCTGAACATTTTAGATCGCAATTAGTGTCAGTCCTACTGACATTTATGCAACGCTCTACTTCGTCCAGAATAAATCAGAGGTTCCTTAGTTATTGAGATGCCTGCTTTTTAATAGCGATCACGCGGGGGTCATCGTGTTGCAGGCGTACGGTCTTTGAGGCCCCACTATTCCCTGTTAGATAAGGTGCGGCGGCAGCAGCCATTATCGGGATGACGCTGCGTAGGTCGTTGCTGGCACTGGTGCTGTTCATCAGGGTTTTCCAGAGAATGGTGGGTTGCTCTTTTTCAGTACCATGGTGGTCGATTTTATAAGCTTCGAGCGCCGCGGAGCTGGTGTATAAAGTATAACTGCGGCTTTCTATTGCGGTGCCGAGGTACTGGGTTCGCAGGGGTACATATAAGGTGCCGCGTGTAGTCGTGGTGACGCCAGAAGAATCTGTTTGGGTTTCGGTGAAGGTGATGGTGTTGCCGCCGAAGGTTTCATAAATGGGATGGGCGAAGGTATGAATACCTGAACGGCCATCGGAGACGGTATAACGGAAGAAAATCTCAATGTCTGCAAGTTCCCGTGAGGCGACGCGCTGGTATCCCTTTTGTGCTAGCAACGGGATGAAATAGGCGCTGAATTCACGGAAAAACAGGTCATTTTCCTGGCCTTCGGCGTTGCCATTGAGTAGCACATAACGAGAAGAAGCGGTGGTGATTTCCGTATCGGCGATGGCGCTGACCTGCACGATCAGGCGCGAGGCACAGCCAAATAAACTGAACATTAATCCGATGAGAGTCAGCGTGAGCAGTAAAGGTCGGGTGTTCATGGCAATACGCCTTGCGTTCAAATGGATGTCTTTAGTATAAGCTGTGAGCCGCAATAGCCCAATTTCTATGTTGTATTCTAAATATTAGAATTTGCTTATATTTGGAATGCTGCTATGCTTTCGATTCCCGTTTTTTGGCTCACGTCGCCAGCGACGGGTGTATCCGTATCCATTGACCAGGAACAGCTTTATGTTTGAAAACCATTTGATTTTTATGCGTCGCGATTGGCATCAAGCCATCCCAGGCTTGGCCTTGTTTATGGGGCTGGTGATTTCGGCCAGTGGTTTTGCTGAAGCATCATTGGCGGTTGCGGACGTTGAAAAACGGCTGTTACCAAAGGTGTATGTGGCCGACGCAGTGATCGAGGCGGTGCATCAAGCGACCTTGGCAGCGGAGACCACTGGGCGTATCAAAAATATCTTTTTTGATGTGGATGACGTGGTGGTCAAGGGCGCCATGCTGCTGCGCTTCACTGATAAGGAACAGCAGGCAGATCTGGCACGTGCCGAGGCTCGACTGAAAGAAACCGCTGCACGTTTGCAGCAGGCCGAGGCCGAGCATATTCGGATTCAGTCGGTGTTTGCGAAAAAGCTGGTGGCAAAATCGGCCGTGGATAATACCCGCGCGGACGTCAAGGCTGCGCGTCAGCGCGTCAAGGCGGCCGAGGCAGCGCATAAAAAGGCCGCTGAGCAACTGGAATATACCGTGGTGCGGGCACCTTACGCCGGCATCGTGGTGAAACGTCACGTCAATGTCGGCGAACGGGTGCGCCCAGGCACGCCGCTGATGACGGGCTTTTCGCTGGCAAAGTTACGCGCTACGGCGAGTGTGCCGCAAACGCTGGTGGAAGCGGTGCGTCATTACAGTGAAGTGAGTATCGCGACGGGGGCAGCGGATATTGTTGTGGTGAGTAGCACGGACATTATCGTGTATCCCTACGCCGATGCCAAAACGCACGATTTTACCGTGCGCACGGAACTGGCTTCTGTGCCTACTGGCTTTTATCCCGGCATGTTCGTCAAGGCGCGATTTGTGGTTGGACAGATGTCGCGGTTGTTGGTGCCGGTGGCGGCGGTAGTACATCGCAGTGAAGTGACGGCCGTTTATGTGGTGGACAAACAGGGCCGCGTGGGATTTCGTGCGGTGCGTGTGGGGAGTGTCATTCAAGATTCCGTGGGTGATTTCATTGAAGTGCTGGCCGGGTTAAGGATGGGGGAGCAGGTAGCACTTGACCCCGTTAAAGCCGGTGTGGTGTTGAAGTCGCAGCGTGCCCCAAAATAATATGAATACAAAAATGGGTATCTCTGGGCGTATTGCCAAAACATTTTTAGAATCCGAAATCACGCCGCTGTTGGCGTTGATTGGTTTGTTGTTGGGTGTGTTTGCGGTGCTGGTGACGCCACGCGAAGAAGAGCCGCAGATTAATGTGACCTTCGCCAATGTGTTCGTTGCCTTTCCCGGTGCCAGTGCACAAGAAGTCGAGCAGTTGGTGAGCAGTCCTGCGGAACAAATTTTGTCGGAAATTTCCGGGGTGGAACACGTTTATTCGGTGTCGCGGCCAGGGCAATCGATGCTGACCGTGCAGTTTGAAGTGGGCGAAGACCGCACCCAGGCCATCGTGCGTCTTTATAACGCCATTTATTCTAACCAGGATTGGTTGCCCAAAAATCTGGGTGTGGGTCAACCCATAATTAAACCCAAAGGCATTGACGATGTGCCCATCGTGACGTTAACGCTGTGGGATAAAAATGAATCCATCGGTGCCTACGAACTGCAACAGGTGGCGCAGGCCATTGAAGTAGAGCTGAAGCGGGTACCGGGCACACGCGACATTTATACCATCGGTGGTGCCGACAAAGTCGTCAAGGTGATGCCGGATGCGGCCCGCCTGGCAGGTTATGGCATCGCGTTGAATGATTTGCGTCGCGCCTTGCAGCAGGCCAATCAATCGCTACAGGCTGGGCAGTTGGTGGTCGACAACACTGAAATTCCGGTGCAGGCCGGACAGTTCCTGGCTACTGCCGGTGAGGTGGCGGATTTGGTGGTGGGAGTGAATGCGGGTCGGCCGGTGCGATTGTCCGATGTGGCCACGGTGCGTTACGGGGCCGACCAGCCGCACAGCTATGTCTGGTTAGGCGTGGGTGGCAGTGAATATCCAGCGGTGACTATTGCCATTGCTAAAAAGGCTGGGGTGAATGCGGTGGATGTCGCCGATCAGGTTATCCAGCGTTTTGAACAATTGAAAGGCACGTTCATTCCCGACGGTATTCAGGCCATGGTGACGCGTAACTACGGTGCCACGGCCGATGAAAAGGCCAAAAAGCTCATCGGAAAACTGGCTTTTGCCACTGCGTTTGTGGTGCTGTTGGTGTTGTTTGCGCTAGGCCTGCGTGAGGCCTTTATCGTCGGCACGGCGGTGGTGATTACCCTCGCGGCTACTTTGTTTGCCTCCTGGGCCTGGGGTTTTACCATTAACCGGGTGTCGTTGTTTGCACTGATTTTCTCCATCGGCATTTTGGTGGATGATGCGATAGTGGTGGTGGAAAATATTCATCGCCACATGCGACTGGGGAACAAAGATTTGCGTGAAGCGATTCCGCTGGCGGTGGATGAGGTGGGCAGCCCCACCATACTCGCCACCTTTGCGGTGATCGCCGCGTTATTGCCGATGGCCTTTGTGGGCGGACTAATGGGCCCGTACATGGGGCCGATTCCGATTAACGCGAGCATGGGCATGTTGATCTCCTTGGCGGTGGCTTTTGTGGTGACGCCGTGGATGGCCTACAAATTTTTGCGGCGTGAAGCCGAGGGCGACGTGCATTTTCCGGTCGCAGCCGACGCCGAGGATGGCAAATTGTTTGCCCTGTTTCAGCGTTACATGGGGCCGATGTTGCGCGGTGCCGAGGGTCGCGGACGTCGCTGGTCATTACTCGGTGCGATTCTGGCCTTGATTGCATTTTCGGTGGCCCTGCCGATGGCCAAGATGGTAGTGCTAAAAATGCTGCCCTTCGACAATAAATCGGAATTTCAGGTGGTGGTAGACATGCCGGAAGGCAGTAGCGTCGAGCAGACCGCGCGCGTGTTGCGGGAGATTGGCGCGTATCTGTTGAGTGTGCCCGAGGTGGAAAATTATCAGGCCTATGCAGGCACTGCGGCGCCGATCAATTTTAACGGTTTGCTGCGCCAGTATTATTTGCGCAGTGCGGCGAATATGGGAGATGTACAGGTCAACCTGGTGCCCAAAGAGGCGCGCGATCGCAAGAGCCACGACATCGCCGCAGCGGTGCGCGGGCCGCTGGCTGAAATGGGGAAACGCTTCGGGGCTAGCGTTAAGGTGGTGGAAGTTCCGCCCGGCCCGCCAGTGCAGGCGCCGTTAGTCGCCGAAATTTACGGCATCGATTATGCCGGTCAGCGCGCCATCGCCAAACAGGTGCGTGCGGTGTTTGACGCCACGCCGGACGTGGTGGGCGTGGATGACAGCGTCGAGTCGCAGGCACCGAGATTGTTGATCCAGGTTGATCGCACCAAAGCCGCGCTGTGGGGGGTGTCGCAGCAGACTATTGTGATGGCGATTGCCACGCTGTTGGGCGGTGAAGATGTCGGTTATCTGCACGGCGCACAGGTGAAATATCCGGTGCCGATTCGCATTGCCTTTCCGGTCGCGGATCAAGCGGTAATCGAATCAGTATTGGCGCTGAAATTGCGCGCAGACAGGGGTGAAAACAACGGTGCCCTGGTGTCCATGTCTGAGCTGGTGAGCGTGCAGCGCAGCACACGTGAACAGGCGATTTATCACAAGGATTTGTTGCCGGTGGTGTATGTGACCGGCGATTTGGCGGGGAAGCTGGACAGTCCCCTGTACGGTATGTTTGATATTGCCGCATGGCTTTCCACGCAGATTGAAACGCTGGAGCAGTATTTCTTCAGCCCCCCCGAAACTCCGTATCAATACAGCCTGAAATGGGACGGTGAATGGCAGATTACCTTTGAAACCTTCCGCGACATGGGCATTGCCTACGGCGTGGGCATCTTGCTGATCTATCTGTTAGTGGTCGCCCAGTTTCGTTCGTATTTGGTACCGCTGATTATTATGGCGCCGATCCCGCTCACCATCATTGGGGTGATGCCGGGCCATGCCCTGTTGGGCGAACAATATACGGCGACTTCGATGATCGGCATGATCGCCCTGGCGGGTATCATTGTGCGTAACTCCATATTGCTGGTCGATTTTGTGCAGCAGCAGGTGGCCGAGGGTGTGGCTCTGGAAACGGCGGTGCTGCGTGCCGGGTCGGTGCGTGCCAAACCCATCGTATTGACCGGGCTGGCCGCCATGCTCGGGGCGCTATTTATTATTGATGACCCGATTTTTAGCGGTTTGGCAATTTCGCTGATCTTCGGCATTCTGGTGTCCACGGTGCTGACGTTGGTGGTGATTCCGGTGATGTACTACGCCTTTCATTACAACCGACAGGACAAACAGTCTACTGCGAAGCAAGCCGAGTTTGTGTCTTAAGTTATCCCTCCACAGAGATATCGCGGTCGTTGATAAAAGATGTGAATATTTGTATTACTTCAATTGATTGCTACTATCTGTAGCAATCTCACACGCAGTATGGAGTAATAAAACGACTATGGCTGATCGCAGATTACAGGTATTTCACAGCGTCGCGCGCTTGTTGAGCTTTACCAAAGCCGCCGAATCGCTGCATATGACTCAACCTGCCGTCACCTTTCAAGTGCGTCAGCTGGAAGAGCATTTCAACACCCGCCTATTTGATCGCACCCACAACAAGATCAGCCTCACTGAGGCGGGGGAATGCGTGTATGCCCGTGCCGAGAAGATCTTCGAGATCTACGATGATTTGGAAAACAGTGTGCGCGCCCTCACCGGCGAGATCAGTGGGGTATTGATCCTGGGTGCCAGTACCACCATCGCCGAATACATGTTGCCGGCCCTGTTGGGCGATTTCAAAGAAAAGTACCCCGACGTCAACATTCGCCTCAAGGTGTCCAATACCGAAGGTATCGTCACCATGGTGGAAAATAATGTGATTGATCTGGGCGTGGTGGAGGCTCCAGTCACCAATAAAAATCTGGCTGTGGAAGCCTGTCGTACCGACCGTTTGGTCGCTATTACTCCGCCCGGCCATGACCTGGCGAAGGCCGGTAAAATTCCGGTGCGGGCCATCGCCGATTATCCTTTCATCTTGCGTGAAGAGGGTTCCGGTACTCGTGAAGTGATTGTCGATTATCTTAAAGAAGCCGGTGTCGATCCGGCCTCACTCAATGTGATTATGGAATTGGGTAGCCTGGAGGCGCTGAAGGGAGCGGTCGAGGCTGGCATCGGTATCAGCATTATTTCCCGGGCAACGTTGATAAAGGAAATTAAACTGGGTTCTCTGGAAGTTATAGAGCTGGATCCACCCCTGGAGCGGCCGTTTTCTTTTGTCCACCAGAAACACAAATTCCGTCAACGTGCCATGGATGAGTTACTGGAATTTGCGCGTAAATATTGTGAGACTCATCAAGGCATTGAAGAATAGACCTGCCACGGTTTTTATGAAAAAATCAGTGAGTCACTATTGGTGTGTATAATGGCTGCCTGCGATAACCACCAATGAATTCCGCTGAAAAAAAGATTCTTGCAGTATTCAGAAAGCTGCCAACGGCCGAGCGTGAGACTTTACAGGCTTTTGCCGAATTTTTGACTGCGCGCCCCAATGAGCGAATACCAGAAATTATCCCTGAACCCCAGCTCATTCCTCGCGGGGAAAAAGAAAGTGTAGTGGCTGGCATCAAGCGACTTACGGCCAGTTACCCCATGTTAGATGATCCGCGGTTATTGAATGAAACCTCCGCCTTGATGACCCAGCATGTGATGCAGGGCAAGGACCTCAACGAGGTGATTGACGAGCTGGAATTACTGTTTGCCCGGTTTTATCAGGAATTGCTTGATGAGCAGGTCGAGGTCGCTACTGGGCAGGGGAAAGACCTCAATGGACAGGCCTCGTAAAATTTTTGCAGGAGGGCGTGACCGGTTCCGGCAGAAAAAAATTTGATTTAAGGAAGGATTTGCCCTCTGATGATTGATATCACTTAAATATTCACTCCCCAGGCCTTGAATTTCTTATTTTCATCCTTATCATTAGCGCTCACCTACCGCGAGTGCTAATCGCGATACTGTTCCCGACGCCAGAATGTGTCGCCTAAATTTAATAAAAACTATTTAATTCAAGGAGATAGTAAATGAATATTCGTCCTTTGCATGATCGTGTTGTTGTCCGCCGTATGGAGGAGGAGACCACGAGTGCTGGCGGTATCGTAATTCCAGGTTCAGCTGCTGAAAAACCGGCCCAGGGTGAAGTCATTGCCGTGGGTAAAGGCAAGATTCTTGACAACGGCGATGTGCGTCCGTTGGACCTGAAAGTTGGCGATAAAGTGCTGTTCAGCAAATACGGTGGCACCGAAGTCAAAGTGAACGATGAAGAATTGCTGGTGATGCGCGAAGACGACATCACGGCAGTCATCGAAGACTAAGTCTATTCCTGACCTGTTTTGCTTAAACCATTCAGGTGCATATTCAACATATTCAATAAATACAGAGGATTACACACATGTCCGCAAAAGAAGTGAAGTTTGGCGATGACGCCCGCCACCGCATGATTGCCGGCGTTAACATTCTGGCCAATGCCGTCAAAGTAACCTTGGGCCCCAAAGGCCGTAACGTGGTTTTAGACAAGGCCTTCGGCGCGCCCACCATCACTAAAGACGGTGTTTCCGTGGCCAAAGAAATCGAGCTGGAAGACAAGTTCGAAAACATGGGCGCACAGATGGTCAAGGAAGTCTCTTCGCAGACCTCCGATGCGGCCGGTGACGGTACCACGACAGCCACCGTGTTGGCTCAGTCCATTCTAGCCGAAGGCATGAAGGCCGTGGCTGCCGGTATGAACCCCATGGATCTCAAGCGTGGCATCGACAAGGCCGTGGTGGCGACGGTTGCAGCCCTGAAAGACATGTCGGTTCCTTGTGAAGACGACAAGTCTATCGCCCAAGTAGGTTCGATTTCTGCCAACGCTGACGAAGCCATTGGCCGCATCATTGCCGATGCCATGGGCAAAGTGGGCAAAGAAGGCGTGATTACCGTCGAAGAAGGTACCGGTCTGGACAACGAACTGGACGTGGTGGAAGGCATGCAGTTTGATCGCGGTTACCTTTCTCCTTATTTCATCAATAATCAGGAAAGCATGAGTGTGGAACTCGAGAGCCCACTGGTGTTGGTGTACGACAAGAAAATTTCCAACATCCGTGACCTGCTGCCCATCCTCGAAGGTGTGGCCAAGGCCGGTAAGCCGTTGTTGATCATCTCCGAAGACGTTGAAGGCGAAGCTCTGGCGACTCTGGTGGTGAACAACATGCGTGGCATCGTCAAGGTTGCTGCGGTTAAGGCACCGGGTTTTGGTGATCGCCGTAAGGCTATGCTGGAAGACCTGGCGATCCTCACGGGTGCTACCGTGATTTCTGAAGAAGTGGGCTTGTCTCTTGAGAAGGCCACGATTGATGATCTGGGTACTGCCAAAAAGATTAGTATCACCAAAGAAAACACCACCATTATTGACGGTGCCGGTAATACAAAAGATATCGAAGCGCGCGTCGGAATGATTCGTACCCAGATGGAAGAAGCTACTTCTGATTACGACAAAGAGAAACTGCAGGAACGTGTCGCCAAGTTGGCCGGCGGTGTTGCAGTGATCAAGGTTGGTGCTGCGACTGAAGTAGAAATGAAAGAGAAAAAAGCCCGCGTTGAAGATGCATTGCATGCTACGCGTGCTGCGGTCGAAGAAGGTGTGGTACCGGGCGGTGGTGTTGCTCTGGTACGTGCCCTGCAAACATTGGATGACCTCAAGGGTGACAACCATGACCAGGATGTTGGCATTACTTTGGCCAAACGTGCCATGGAAGAGCCATTGCGTCAGATTGTGGCAAACGCCGGTGACGAAGAATCTGTGGTACTGAACAAGGTTGCCGAAGGTAAAGGTAACTTTGGTTACAACGCTGCAACTGGCGAATACGGTGACATGGTGGAGATGGGTATTCTTGATCCCACCAAAGTGACACGCGCCGCGCTGCAAAACGCCGGTTCGGTTGCAGGCCTGATGATCACTACCGAAGCGATGGTAGCCGATAAGCCTGAGGACGGTGGCGGTGGTGTCAGCATGCCAGCGGACATGGGTGGCATGGGTGGCGGCATGGGCGGCATGATGTAAGCTGCGCTCCATCTGAGCTTGATACTGTTGTTAACGGTGAATCGTTAGCAACCATGAAAACCCCGTTGACGGTTTCGTCGGCGGGGTTTTTTTTGTCCAGGGATGCCGCATATCCGCAGGCTGTGGGTGTTACAGAACACATGGCTGTGTAGGGGAAACGTTTGTTTTGCTAAGGCCGCTGGGCGCACTGTGGTAATCTCGCTCGATGTCGGAACAATCCACTAAACCCAGTTGGACGGAGCTGCGCCAGCAGTACTGGCAGTTTGTGCAGTACGCATCGCCTGACAGGCGCTATTTTATGTTAGATATCGTCACTATCGTGATTTCTGTATTTACTAATACGGCGATGATCTGGTTGATGGGACAGCCGCTGAGCCTGATTCAGGCGGGAGAATATGAGGCCCTGATCGGCGTGTTGGGTTTGTTTCTCGGCGTCCTATTGGTTAATCAGGCTGCACAAATGGGCGGTGGCTGGTTAACTAACTGGTTGAATCTGCGCTTCATCGGGCGGGTACGAAATGCCATTATGTCGCGATTGTTAAGTTTGTCTTTTCCGGTAGCGGAGCAGTTGCCACGGGGCGATTTGCTGGCGCGCTTGAGTAATGATGTGGATCGTATCAGTGCCATTCTGGTGGGGGCGCGTTTGATGCTGATCTCTCATTTACTGACCCTCACCTTGTATATCGGCATGTTGTTTTGGATCGATGTGCGTCTGGCGTTGATTGCGTTGGCGACGGTGCCTTTGTTTGTATTACATCAACGATTTTTTTCCGAGCGCAAGCGTCGTGCCACTGAGGGTTTTTTGAAAGCTAACGGGAAGTTGTTGGCCTTTGAAGAGCAGGGGCTGGCCAATCTGCGTGGCGTCAGTGCCAATGTTGCTGAGAGCCAAGTCACGGCCATGCACCAGAACGTGTTTGCCCGGACTTTCCGTTGGGCAGTGCGCGAAGGGGGGCTGGAGGTGGCCTTTGGGGTGAGTTTCACGGTGTTGATTTATGGGGTGGGGGTAATGATTGCGCTGCTGGGTGTGGACGGCGTGCGCGATGGTTCGCTACCCGTGGGCTTGCTGGTGAGTTTCCTGCTGTACCTGGGGTATCTCACTGTGCCGGTGCGTGGCCTGGCGGAAATCACCTTTCAGTACGTCGGTAATGTACCCGCTACGCAGCGTATTCTGGAAATTATGAATGCCCAGCCTGCGGTGATGGACAACAGTGCGACAGCATTGGTCGTCAAAAAAGGGCGAATTGACATCGAAGCCCTGTCTTTTGCCTATCCCGGCGGAGAGAGCGTGTTGCACCACGCGCAATTGACGATTCAGGGCGGCGAAACTGTGGCCTTGGTTGGGCCCAGTGGTTCGGGTAAATCCACCTTGGTCGCCTTGCTGCTGCGCTTTTATGATCCACAGCAGGGACGTATTTTGGTGGATGAACAGGATTTACGCGATGTGAGCATTGCCTCGGTGCGTCAAAACATAGCAGTGGTGTGGCAGCAACCTTTTGTGCTCAACGATACGATTCGTGCTCATCTGCGGATGGCCAAACCGGATGCCACCGAGCTGCAGATTATTGAAGCTTGTCAACGTAGCCATGCGTGGGAATTTATTGAGACCTTGCCGGCAGGGCTGGACTCCGTGCTGGGTGCCGGTGGTACGGAACTGTCTGGTGGCCAAAAACAGCGTCTGGCCATTGCTCAGGCTTTTTTGCGTGATGCGCCGATCCTGATTCTGGATGAAGCTTCATCAGCGCTAGACAGCCAGTCTGAGCAGGTTATTGTGCAGGCGTTGGACGCATTACGTGCAGATCGCACGACATTATTGATTGCGCATCGCCATTCGTCGATTCGCTCAGCGGATCGGGTGGTTTATTTTGAGGCTGACGGCACGCTCACCGTAGGCCGACACGATGAACTCATGGCGCAGCATCCGCAGTACCGCGAGGCTGTGCAATGGCAAACGACAGAACACGAGTGAGCCGTTGCGGGAAACCGCAGTGATTGCCACTATCCATATTAAATGTTTGAGTTTTGCTGGTTAGCAGACGCTCCCCCCTCTTTACTATTTGCCCCTTCTTGCCCGGTGACGTCTATGGCAAGTGGTGGTTGCGACAGTTATCATTATTGTATATAATTTAATCAGATTCAATGAGAAGGGTCGTAAGCAGTGTCGAAAATCTGACGCCTCGAATCGTGCACCCTAAGATCAAAATCGTACAGTTGATGACGTATTGAACAACCGTGCAGGCGATGTGACCGCAGAATTTAATTTCTCTCTCAGTGAGGTTGACTGAAAATACTATCAGCAAGGGCGTTGGCCATGGGCTTATTCAGAGCCGTGGTGAGTGTGACTTTTTAATCCAGGTATTTTTGGTGCTGTGAGCGTCATGCGCCGCTCGGTTATTAGCTCTTATGTCGACGGTATCTCTGCGGGCTTTGCTGCGATAAATTTTTCTACCGGTGGCGTTGCCAACGGAGCTTCTGTCCTGGTCTGTGAAACGTAATGCCGTGTTTTTAAATGTTTGTATGTGTCGTGTCTGCGGTGCTCAACAGAGAAAAATCATATTGATATCCTCTTTTTTCAGCGAAAAATAGCGGGACAGTGATGTTTAAATTCTTGCTGTCATATGGATGCCATATAAAAGTACAAAACTAAACGACTAAATATTTAAGGAGTATTGAACCATGGAAGTCAATGCCAACACGGCTATTAACAATTTGCCAATGCAAGCGGCATTTTTGGATAATCGTTATTTGCAACATTTAGCCATTAGTGACAACGGTTTTGTCTTTGATCCCACCACAGGCCAAAGTTTTACCATGAATGAGATTGGCGTTGAATTGCTTCGCTTGTTTCAACAAGAAAGCAATATCGACACCATTGTGAGCTTGCAATATAAAAAATATAAAGTCGATACACAGGAAATTGAACGAGACATCGTGGAATTTGCCAGTAGTCTCAATCGACATTTTTATCGATGAGCAGCGTATTAACGATGAACATAACTGTTGCTATAACGGGGATGAATTCTCAACCCGACAACCCCGGGCCTGGGTTGGCTGTTGCCCGGTGTTTAAAGGAGTCTGCGGAATTTAACGGTCGAATTATCGGTCTGGGTTACGATGCGTTGGATGCAGGAATTTACCATAGCGAATACTGTGACGCAGGTTATTTATTACCTTACCCATCCAGCGAAAGCTTTGAACATGTTGACCGATTGCAATCAATTCACGAAAAGGAACACATTGACGTATTGATTCCCTGTCTGGATTCGGAGATGCCCGGGATGATTCGTTTGCTTCCCTTGTTTGAAAAGATGGGGATAAAAACCTGCCTGCCAACGTTGGAACAGCTGACAATGCGTAATAAAAATCGCTTGTCGGAATTGCTTGGCGACGGAGAAATGTCCTATCCCGAATCAATTGATATCATCAATGTTGAATTTTTTCAAGGCTGTGAAAAGCAGGGTTGGACATATCCGTTTGTCGTAAAGGGCGTATTTTACGACGCAAAAATTGTTCATAACATTGCGCAGGGTATTGCCGCATTTAACGCAATTTCTACTCAATGGGGTTTTCCGATAATTGTTCAGAAGCTCGTGCGTGGGCAGGAATACAACGTCGTCGCATTAGGTAATGGAGAAGGTGGCCTGGCGGGTATGGTTATGATGAAAAAAATGATACTGACCGAAAAAGGAAAGGCCAGTGCTGGAGTCAGTGTTTATGATGAAGGCCTGCATCGGGTCTGCCTTGAAGTCATGAAAACACTGCGTTGGAAAGGGCCGATAGAATTCGAAGTGATGCGTGACAAACTTGGTAAGTATCACCTTATCGAGATTAATCCCAGATTTCCGGCTTGGGTATATTTAACTGCTGGGGTGGGACAAAACCTCCCCATCAAATTGTTGAAGCTTATAGCCGGTGAGTCTATATCTGAGCTTCCTTCAACAAAAGCTGGGGTTTTGTTTATTCGGCACGCAATGGATTTAATAGTGACGATTGCCTCATTTGAGGCGGTCGCTATTGAAGGTGGAACATCATAGTCGTCGTTTTCGTTCTATTTGTCAGTTTGATGCCCGAATCCAGCGAGTTTCGTTAGAGAAAGAAGAATTTAATATTTTATTTTTATAGGTGTGTTTAATGAAAAATAATATTTCGCAACAAGAAGGGCAAGGCCAGGCAGAAATCACTTGGAGTAAGCCATCAATACTTCCATTGAAAGATGGGACTATTAATAAGTTTGGTTCCAGGCCGTATGCAGAGACGCAGAGCGAGGTCGATGGTGTTGTCATCAATGATCTAATTGAAAAATATGGTTCGCCGCTTTTCGTCATTTCCGAAAAGAAGCAGCGTGATAATGCGCGCCGAATTCAGCGAGCATTCAGTTCGCGTTATCCCCATGTCCAATTCGGTTGGTCCTACAAAACAAATTACCTGGATGCTGTCTGTAATGTTTTTCATCAGGAAGGATTGTGGGCAGAAGTTGTTTCTGAATTTGAATACCAAAAAGCAAGAAATCTAGGGGTTCCCGGGCATAAAATAATCTTTAATGGTCCACATAAATCCAGGGGGATTCTGGAACAGGCCATTGAAGAAGGTGCGCTCATTCATATTGATCATCTGGATGAACTATTTCTTATCGACACGATTTCAGCTGAAAAGAAAAAAATGGTTTCCGTTGCTATTCGTCTCAATTTCGATACGGGTTATACCGAAAATTGGGGTCGCTTCGGATTCAATATTGAATCGGGCCAAGCCTTTGATGCCGCAGTGCATATTTCGAATAGCCAACACCTTGAACTGGTTGGGCTGCATAGCCATATTGGCACGTTCATTACTGATGGTCGTGCCTATGTCAGTCAAATTAAAATAATGTGCAAGTTTATGGATGAAGTGGAATTAAAAACAAATTGTTCCATTGATTACATTGATATTGGCGGGGGCTTGGCTTCGATGAATTCTCTGCAAGGAGCTTATTTACCGCCAGAACAATATATTCCCAGTATTGAACAATATGCGACGTTAATTTGTGATGCCTTGTTAAAGGAGACGCGGTCACGCAATGCAAATAAAGATAAAGGTTTGTTGTTGATACTGGAAACAGGCCGGGCAATGATTGATGATGCTGAAGTATTGATAACTTCCGTCGTTGCCAATAAGCAATTGCCGGATGGTCGTCGTGCTTCAATTATGGATGCTGGTTTAAACCTGTTATTTACCAGTTTTTGGTATGACCATAAGATAGTGCCGACCCGGGAATTGCCGGGAGTGGCAGAAGAAACCGTGCTTTATGGGCCGCTGTGCATGAACATCGATGTGGTGAGAAAAAGCATTAAATTGCCACCGATGAAAATAGGAGAGCCCATGGTGATCAAACAGGTCGGTGCTTATAACAATACACAATGGATGCAATTTATTGAATATCGTCCGAATGTAGTCATGGTTCATGAAGATAAATCTGTGTCGATTGTCAGAGAGGCCGAAAATTTGCAAACAATGATTGCACAGGATCGGTTACCGGCTCATTTATCTGACCCTTTCGTAGAGGTTTCCAAAGGTAAGGCAGCGCTTGTCGCTGAGGCGACGTTGACGGAAGTTGTTTTGGTTGAGTCCAATTCTACGTAAACCAGGGGCTGTTCCATTGCTAAAGACGAACTGGTGTCATTTTAAGGATATTGCCAAAGCTTATTCCGGCATTTTATTTTTGGAGCACCCCTTGGTTGGGGTATTGTTCATTGCACTGACTTTTTGGTCGCCGTTAACGGGTATGGCTGGACTGTTGTGCGCGCTGACAAGTATGTTGATATGTGTATTTTTAAAGCTGCCCCATATTGGTAGCAAAGCACATATTCTGAATAGTGTGTTGACGGGCTTATCACTGGGTGCCTTGTTTCAACTCAGTGGCCAGGCTTGGGCGTTTGTTATTGTTGGCGGATTACTCACGACATTTTTGTCTATTCTGATGGCTGATATATTGTGGCGTCGAACAGGGCTGCCAGCCGTGTGTCTTCCCTTTATTGTGAGTGCTGCAATATTATCCCTGGTGGTCCGGGAATATGTACCGAGCACCGACTTTAGCGCGATTGGCTGGTTGACTGATGTCTGGATTCATCCCTGGGTGGATTTATTTTTTAGAACCTTGTCCGCAACCCTATTTTCACCAAATCCTGTGATTGGGTTATTGGTGTTCATCGCTATCATTATTCAATCCCGTTACCTGGGGTTGCTAGCGATTGCTGGTTTTTCGTTGGGACTTTTTTTACTTAATATACTGTCTGGCAGTCATCCGACAGAATTTTATGTGTGGACGTGTTTTAACTTTGTTCTTACCGCATTGGCCGTGGGTGGAATTTATACTGTGCCTGATCGGAGCAGTTTTATTTATGCCATGTTTGGCGTATCGGTATCGGTATTCTTTGTTATCGTGATACAAGATTTGATGCTGGTATATCATTTACCGGTCATGGCATTACCTTTTGTGGCCGCAACTTTATTGTGCATTGCTGTGCTTCAAAGACGTAGCAGTATGGAATCGCCGTGGTTGTGTGCCACTCCGGGGCTGCCGGAAAATGATTATGAGCAAAGACGCTTGGCGCGTACGCGATGTGGCGAACCTAACAGCATCCCCTTGCTGTTACCTTTTTACGGCACCTGGAATGTGTATCAGGGTTTTGATGGCCGCCACACTCATAAGACGCCCTGGAATCATGCCGTTGATTTTTACATTACTGAAAAAGGCTTAAGTTATTGTGCTCAAGGCTTTCGACTTGAGGATTACTATTGTTTTGGATTACCGATTATATCGCCGGTCTATGGTGAAGTGATAGCAACCGCGGATTCGGTGTCTGACAATATTCCAGGCGCAGTTAACGTGGATGATAATTGGGGTAATTTTATCCTTATTTATTTGAGCACCGGGCATTGCATTATGTTGGCGCATCTCAAGCATTTAAGTATTAAAGTTAATGTGGGTGATCAGGTGACACCAAAAACGGAGTTGGCCGCTTGTGGTAATTCGGGGCGCTCACCGCAACCCCATTTACATATTCATTTGCAGAAAGATGCAGAGATTGGAAGTCCGACACAGTTATTCCACTTTTGCAGTGTTCTGGAAAATGTGGGGATACAAAATACACACTATAAGCTGATCAGCAGACCCGTGGATAACGTCAATATTCAGGCCGCAGCTCATGCTCGGGGGTTGTCCAATATTCACCAACACCTCCCCGTGGGTCGCTATTTCACTTACAAGCTAATAGATCCGGAGACCAACGCCAGCAGCGTACGTCGCCTATTGGTGGAGGTGACGTTAATGGGCCAGTTCCGTTTGGTAAGTGACTCTGGTGCCAGTTCCGCTTTTGAGGAAGTCAATGGTGTACTTGCCTTTTATGACAGGCAAGGTCCAGCAGATCAATTATTGGATATGTTGTTACTGTCCTATGGTTTGACGCCATTAACAGAACTTGCGCAACAATGGCAGGATTCACCGTCGGTAAAATTGTTGCCGTTGCAGAGTGGGGAAAAAATATTGCTGGCATTCCGTTTCATTTTGGGTGTTGGGCTTGAGAGCCAATATCAGCGTCAGTGGGATTCTGCAAAGAATATGTGGGTACAACGCAGTACTCATACATTGCGAATTGGCCCGCGTACTTTGGTGGCCGAAGCCGTTATAGAATTGGACCGGGCATTTGTCAGTAATGATATGACGTTGTCATTTAACGGTTGCACCTGGCGTGCACAATTATTGAATAATGGTTTAATAAAAGATCATGGTATACCGGGCTGGCGTAAACAGCATGTTGATGACGCTAGCTCAAACTTGTCGACGGTTTAGCGATTGAACGGTTTATTTTTCTGAACAATAAAAATGGAATTGGAGTTCATGTTTTACCCATCGATGACTATAAAAATGTACTGGTCCATTTCTTCAGTCGGGTTTACGATAGCGTTATTGTTGCTCACAGTTAATCCAGCTCTGGCAATGGACATAGAAGAGATTTATGAACTGGCGCTGGAAACCGACCATGTGATTCGGAAGGCAACAGCGATTCGTGCCGGTTCGCAAGAAGCTGTTCAGCAAAGCAGAGCCAGATTCTGGCCGAAAATGTCCGCCAGTACCCTTTATACGCAAAACTCACAAGATCGCACTGTGCATGATTTTACCAATACCGTGCTTCTAAATAGTAAGCCTGAGTTTGCCAGTAGCGGCTACAGCATAAACATTACCCAGCCCCTGTTTGATTACGATGCGATTGTTAATAATCAACAAGCGTGGGCGACACATGAATTGGCAGATGTTCAATACAATGAAACGGGTCATTTCCTGGTGCTGCGGGTTATTACCGCTTACATGGGGGTATTGTCTGCCAAACAAGGAATTCACTATCGCGAACTGGAAGTACAGGCGCTAAAAAAACAACTTGAGCGAATGGAGTACCGCTTGAATTTGGGTATTAGCGCAAAAATTGATGTCAGTGAGGCACAGGCTGGGTATGACCAGGCGTTGGCGAATCGCACCAGTGCCAGCATCCGTCTGTCTATTACCAATGAAGCCTTACGTCAAATTACGGGTCAGTTGCACGATAATCTTGATCCGCTCCAAGTTGCAGCATCTTTCAATATGCCAAATCCCAGTAATCTGACTTTTTGGATTAAAATGGCACATGAAAATAATTATCAACTTCAAATTGCACAATCCCAGCTTAAGCTGGCACAGATCGGGATTAAAAAACAGGGTGCCTCACGTTTTCCTTATCTTTCACTGATAGCCACGTATAATTATTACAATAATCTGGCATTAGACTACGCTGGCGTTGAATTGGAAACGGGTTCCATTACGGCACGTTTGGATTGGGATTTCTATCAAGGCGGGTTGGTCAGTTCCCGCATTCGTCAAGCGAAATATTATAAAGATCAGGTTGATATTTCTCTGCAACAGCAGAAAAGTCTGGTGGAGCGACAAGTCCGTGATGCGTATTACATCCTGGTGGGTGGAGTGAATCGTATCGGTGAGTTGGAACAATCCATAAAATCGCAAAAAGTGCTGTTGGAAGCAAACAAGGCTGGCTATGAAACGGGAGCCAGAACCAGTTTTGATGTTTTGAATGCGCGGACAAATCTATACACTTTACGGAGAAAGCTGGCGCAAGCTCGACATGACCATGTATTACATCATGCTATTTTGAAATACCGCGCAGGCATGCTTGTGGTTGAGGACTTGGCATACATCAACCAAAGCTTGGAATAGGGTGCTTCAAATTTAGCCAATATTTCCCTGTGGTCTTGTTCGTGTTGGCGCGGCACGGCGAATTCATGACTCAGTTTCGGTCTGTTCGAAGACAGCAGGGGCTAATAACAGAAGGGTAGTCAATTCTCGGGTACTACATGACAGCGATTAGATTTGTTCAGAAGCCTGCACCAGCCTGTTTTTTATTGTATTAAAAAGCTGTACGAACACTTTGTCTAGGTGTTCCTTGTTCATATTTTTCGGCTTGGTGTGCCCCCGTTGACGTAAGGCCATTGTGTTTTTGAGCTTGGAAATGTGACTGGAGTGCAGAGCCCGTTCACCGGAAGAAAAATACACAGAAATATTTCTTGAGGCATGACGGGCTAGCGAGTTGCGCGAGTCTTTTTTCAGGATTTTATTATCTATATCCGGGGCTATTCAAGGAATTAAGTCGCTGCAAATACGCTAATTTTGGTGTCTTCGTGGGGAAACTGATTTATTGCCTGCTTGCTGAAAATAGCGCGGGAAACGGCTGCCGTGGATTCGTGCGGTATACCAAAATGAGGGGCTGCGCGGAGTATAATTGGGTTAACGTTGAGTTTAAAATCGGTTGTTCAAAAACAGGCATTCCAAAAAAAACAAGAAAGGAACCCTATAAAACTGCTGATAGAGTTCCTTTCCATCTTTTTTACGTGGGGTTTTAAGCCACATAGGTGTAAAGCTACATGCGAAAAGCAGAATGTAGGTTACACAGGCGTTGCTTTCGCAACAACATCCGTTACCAGATGCAGACTACACGAGTGTGTAGCAGTATAGTTTGTTTAGCTTGAGAGTCGGCTTACATGCCGCCGCCCATGCCTCCAGCGCCCATACCGGCACCCATGCCGCCGCCCATGCCGCCGCCCATGCCGCCCATACCCATTCCGCCCATGCCGCCTCTGCCACCCATGCCGCCTCGACCACCACCCATTCCACCCATTCCACCCATGATAGAACCTCCAAAGTAGTTGTATTGCATTTACATGGTTGGCCAACGTCATGTACAGGATGCCCAGTATTTTGATGCTGACTAAAATACCGTGGTATCAACAGTACGTGCAGTTAGCACGAAATCAAGCAGAAACAACTCTGGTTGATCCCATTGTCTGCCACAACTGCGGCGGACAACGTCGAAAAAAGTAACAGAGTGATCATTTATTGTCAATTTAAAGGATGGAGGTCAGCAGTGAAAATAAGGGTTGTAACTTATTGATTTTTAAAGATGATAAGAATTTTTCTTTGTAGATATCGCTGATGATACTGAGTTAAATAGCAATATTACGCATAAGAAATAGTCTGTATAGGTAATTTATTACCGCAAACATGTTTTTTGGTAATTAATAACAATATATTGTAAGCGTTAATGTTCGCATGTCTGGCGAGTATTTCAGAAAAAGTGATTTATGCATCAACCGGGTGCATTGTGATGTGATTGATGCGGACATTTTTGCAAGCCCGTGTTATGTGCTTGTTTTATGACATAATCGTTTCGCCGATGTGTTTGTTAACGGACGCTTAACGGTGGCATTGAGCCAAAAAAATAAAAAAAGGATTTTGTCATATGTTTATGCTTGCGGCCGCATTTTTACTCTTGTCAGGTATTGCCAGTCTGACTTATCAGGTGGTTTGGGTCAGGTTGCTAGGACTGAGTATGGGGTCGACCAGCGCTTCGATCAGTACCGTGTTAGCGGCGTTCTTTTTGGGCTTGGCTCTGGGGAGTTACCTGGCTGAGCGTATAACCCGAAATCGTATCAATGATCTCAGAGCGTATATTGTGCTGGAACTGATCATTGGTCTGTCGGGTCTGGCCTTGCTTCCCATTTTGTTGAATCTCGATGCAATCATGGCGGCTACCCCGGCGTTGGGTGCAACCATTCCCATGAAATTTGCGGTGACCACCGTGTTGTTGCTGATTCCCACGGTGTGCATGGGGGCCACTTTCCCTGTTATGGCATCGTTGCTCATTCGTCGTAAAGATGAAGTGGGTGTCCGTGTCAGCCAACTTTATAGTTTAAACACGGCAGGTGCGGTACTGGGGGCGGCTCTGGCGGGTTTCTTTTTTGTGCCGAACTGGGGTTTGGATGGCGCGGTTTATATTGCCTTTTCGTTTAATTTATTGATTGTAGTACTGGCTATTTATCTCAACCAAAAAATTTCCTTGCCGCCAATCGAAGTGTCGACGGTTGAAGCCAAATCGGCTGGTGCTGCTGTCTCAAACTCAATAACGGAAGAAGCCCCTTTGCGTGGACGGGCGCTGATAGTGTTGTTTGCCACTGGCCTTGTTGCCATCGCAACGGAAGTCGGCTGGACCAAGTACCTGTCGATTTTTACGGGAACCACTATTTATGGTTTTGCCGCGATACTGACGATATTTCTCACGGGTATCGCTGCAGGTTCATGGGCGATTAAATCATATATTGAGCGTATGCAACGGCCAGAATTGTGGATGGCCTTCGGGCTGGTATTGTTGGGTAGCTCGTTATTGTTGACGCGCGCGGGTTTGACCTGGGTCCCCGCCATTTATCAAGCAATGAACCATTTCCCGGTAGAGCCATGGTTGAAGCACGGGGTGAAATACACTTTTGTGTTTGTGTTGCTGTTTCCTCCGACGTTTTTGTTTGGTGCATTGTTTCCAATAAATCTGAGGCTTTACTGCGGCAATTTGCAGGGTATACGGGCACGTATTGGCAAGGCTTATGCGGTGAATACGGTCGCCAGTATTTTTGGTTCGATTATGGCGGGTTTTTGGTTGATCCCATATTACGGCACCGATGTGTTGCTAACGGTTATGGCGCTGGTGTTATTGGTATTGCCGTTGTTGTTTGTGCCGGTGCTAACGACACCTGTGGCGAAGCTGTCGATTACCGCATTCGCAGTTCTGGCGCTGTTGAGCAGTGGGTTGTTACCGCATCTGAGTTACAAGGATATGATCACTTCGGTGCAATATGACGGTGAGTCTTATGCTGGCCAAGAACCCAAATTTTTGTTTTTGAAGGAGGGTAAGGCGGGCGTCATTAGTATGATCACTTATAACGACCGGCACGTGAGGCTGCAAAACAATGGTCTGAATGAATCTTTCATTGATCTTGAAGATGAAAATAATGTGTTACTGGTTGAAAGCTTGTTGGGTCTGCTGCCGTACATGCTGCATGACGATCCCAAGTCGGCTTTTGTGGTGGGTTTTGGGGGTGGCATTACCACCAAAGCATTGACCTTTACAAAATTGGAATCCATTCGTGTGGTCGAGCTGGAACCGGCGGTGATCGACGCTGGGCGAGCGATCATCGGTGGCCGAGAAATTCTTGCGTTGCAAGACCCGCGAGTGACGCTCACGCTGAATGATGCGCGTAATACCTTGTTAACCGAAAGCACAAAATACGACATTATTGCCTCGCAGCCTTCACACCCTTGGCTGGCGCGTGCGTCGAATATCTTTACCAAAAACTTTTTTGAGCTGGTTAAGTCACGGCTCAATGACGGCGGTATTTACGGTCAGTGGGTGAATTTGTTTCATATGGATGCTACTACTCTGAAATCACTGTTACGCGCTTTCTACGAAGTGTTTCCGCATGGCATGACCTTCGCCAATCTTGAGAGTGGAGATTTCATGATGTATGGCTCTGTTTCGCCGATAATTTTTGATTTTGCAAAAATTGAACAACGTTTGAATGAACCCAAAATAAAGACGGCACTGAATTATCACGGTATTTATTATGCCCGGGATTTAATGTGGTACTTTGCGCTCTCGCGTGATCAGGCGTTGGCGGCATCGATGGATGTGCCGGCTAACACCGATACCAATATTCTTTCTGAAGTACGGTTGTCGGCTATTGATAATAAACCGTCGCCCGAAGAAAGCCCTTATAAATTCTTAATCGATAATTACACCTTTAATGTGCGCCCTTACTTTGCTACGGATGAGGCTGCGGATCGTATTTACCAGTTGGGTACCTATTTTCTGGTTGAGAAGAATGAGCAGGACATTGCGCAGTATTCGGCGGATCAATTAAAAGAAATTGATCCGGTCAAGGCGCGTGGCATTGAATATGAAAAACATTGGCATAATTTTGAATATGATGAAACGGATGCATTGTATATACAGCATGAACAGTGGCCGGATCGCACTCACATGCAACAGGCTTTGGCATTGGTGGATCGGAATCGTTATGACGAGGCCACGGCCGTGCTACCCCGTGTGGAAGTGGAAGGAATGCGTCGTATTCTGGCAGCACGGCTGTTATTTGATCAGCAGCGTTTTGATGAGCTTGTGGCCGTGGATACACAATATGATGCCGAAAAACTCTGGCGTTTGTCGGCCTTGGCGAGAAAGGATTTGATCACTGCGGGCAGTGAACTGCATGCGTTGGTGCAGCGAGTTTCACCCGGGCTTCCGCAGCTGCGGGTTTTGGCGGGATACTACGGGGTGATTAATGACGATAAACAACTGGACCGGGTGGCGCGTTTGATTGTTCAGCAGCAAAACAAAGAAATTGAGCGTATTCAGCAGTTATTGACTGATGCAATAGAGGCTGAGCAAGTGCAGTATTCACAAAATTTGCTCAAGCGTATTGAGATGCTTAACCCGGAAGAGAACTACAAACTGAAAGAATTGCGAGGCAAAGTCGCGAAGCTTGTTGTTTCTCCGATCCAGGAAAATGATACCGGCGATCAAGAGGTCACGATAAATAACGGTGAAAAGCACACGCTCTCACTATACTCAAGTTAGGTATTTTTCTGTGTTAATGTCGCGTCGTTTACTGATTCGCTTGCGAGCCTAAGGAGGTGGGCATGAGTGATTATCAACATATCCTGTGTGCAGTTGATTTGAGTGAGGAAAATATTGTGGTGGCATCCCGTGCTGTCGAGCTGGCCAATATTTATCAGGCGCAACTCAGCGTGTTGCATGTGGTGGAATATATTCCTATCGATCTCGCCAATGAGTTGGTGTTACCGCAACAGCAAGAAATTGAGCAGCAACTTTTGACTCAGGCGAAGCAACATCTTACGGTTTTAACCGAGCGGATTGATGCACCGTCAGTGAAAGAAGTGGTCGTGCAGGGTTCGACAAAATCAGAAATTATTGAGTATGCGCAAGACCACCACATCGATCTGATTATTCTTGGGCGACATGGTCGTCATGGGCTTTCGCGTTTGTTGGGTTCTGTGGCAAATTCGGTCTTACATCATGCCCCGTGTGATGTGCTGGCCGTGCGTGTTGGGGCTTAAGGCGTGATTTGTCACGCGAATGGCCCTAGAAATACGCTTGATTGTTTCGAAAAAATGCGGTCTATTCGTAGTTTGATGGGGGGGTGGCTACGGTTTTTAGCGTGCTAGAACGGGGGCGTTATGCTGAGTTCGCATCCCTCTCATATGGGCTATTACACCAATGCAAGGCGGTGATTCTTATGGGAAATTATTCTTGGGTTTTTTTCTTAAAATTGCGTTGACATATCCGACAGGATTGGTCTAGCATCGACCGCCATAGAGAATATTGATAATATAAGCTTATTAGCTGAATAATAATATTCTGATATACGAGGACGTTTGCTCAGCAATAGTTAGGCTGGATGCAGATAAGAGAGGATCGTTCATAAAAATATAAGCTTTGATGCAGGGCGAGTCTTTTAGCCTTGGATGTCAATGGCAAATTAGTAAAAGTTCGTATTAAAATTAAAAAGATACAAGAATAAAATTAGCGTTCAAAACGATAGCGCGAAATTGATGACGCCAGTGGTTTAATGCTGTTGGAGAAGTGTTTCCACGGGCTGGTTGTCAGAATATAAATAATAGGCGGGCATGACTCGCCAGGAATTGAGGGAGAACAAGCAGCTACTTCAGCGGGCTTGATCTAGCAGAAGTCAGAAAATTTCCTGTTTGCGGTGAATTAGTCGCAGTGCACACTCGCTGTGTTGTTCAGCGGGCTTGGTATTTTCTGTGTTATTTGGGTGCGACTTGGATTTAAGTTGAGCCCGTGACCAACATTCAACAAACCAATTCAACAAACCAGTAGTGGTTAACAACATGTATCGAGGAAGGAAATGGGAGTGAAGAACCGTTTAATCAATCCGAAAGCACGACGTCGAGGCTTGCTGGGTGTCGCTGGGGCTGGGCTTATGTGTCTGGCAATGTTGCTGATGTCGTCAGTGGCGATGGCAGTTAAATATGATGTGGTGCCGCCGGTCGGAACGCATCAGGGGGAGGATGTGCCTCAGCCCATCGAGTTTCCTCATAATGTTCACGTTAAAGATAATGACATTAACTGCATGTACTGCCATACCTATGCGCGACGCAGCGCAGTGGCCGGTATTCCTCCGACCAGTAAATGCATGGGCTGCCACAAGGTGATTGCGACAGACAAGCCGCGCATCCAGAAGCTCACCAAATACTGGCAGGACAAAATATCACCCGCTTGGAAGAAAGTGCACGACCTGCCGGACTTTGTGCATTTTACCCACGAGAAACATTTGAAGACCTTGGTGTTTGATCGGGAGTTTCCGGTTGAAGATGTGAAGGAAGTTTGTGCCTTTTGTCACGGTGATGTGGAAAATATGACGGTAGCGCACAAAGTGAAACCGTTGAATATGGGCTTTTGCGTTAATTGCCATATTGCGAACAAAGAACTGGGTGCCCCGGGCGACTGCTGGAAGTGCCACAAGTAATCGTCGCGCAAATACAAAGGTGTTAACGATGAGCAAGCGAATTAATAGAGTGGAATTACGACTATGAGCGGAAAGATAAACCGTAGAAGTTTCCTGAAGGTGATGGGCTGGAGTGGTGCGGGCGCGGCATTAAGCGGTTGCGATTTGCCCTCCACGGTCACGTTGGAAGAGGGTAAGGAGGACGTCGTTTCTTACCTGATGCCTGAGGAGTATGTGATCCCAGGTGTTGGTGTGTGGTATGCCTCGACCTGTACACAATGTGAGGCGCGCTGTGGTATTCATGGTCGTGTCCGCGAAGGTCGTGTACTGAAACTGGAAGGCAATCCTGATGCGGCGGTCAATAACGGCAAGCTCTGCATGATGGGCCAGGCCGGCATTCAGGGTCACTACAACCCGGATCGTATTACCACGCCCATGTTGCGCAACGGGGGCAGTTTGGCTCCTGTGAGCTGGGACAGGGCGATGGCGGTTTTGGAAGAAAAGCTGGGTACCCTAAGTGGCGACCGTTTTGCGTGGTTCACTGGTTCTATGAGTGGTCATCAATCGGTGCTGATCTCCAATCATCTGGAGGCTATGGGTTCCACAAAACATTTTGTGCATGAAGTGCTGAACAGCGCGGTGTCGCAAGCGGTGAATCGCGATATGCTCGGTGAGGCAACACCGCGGTTGCGTTTAGACAAGGCCAAGATGATCCTTTCTTTTGGCTCGGACTTTATGGGTGCCAGTCAATCAACGGTGCAATACGCAGGTCAGTATGCGAAGTTCCGGACCAATAAAGAGCGTGGCGTATTCGTTCAGATCGAATCCAAGATGTCGCTCACCGGCGGTAACGCAGATTTATGGCTGGCTATCAAACCGGGCACTGAAGGGGTGTTGGCACTGGGTATCGCCAATTTGCTGTTGAATCAGCTGAAGCTCAGCGATGCGGGTATCCCTGAGGATGTGCGCACCATGATCGACGGATATGGCATTAGCAAAGTTGCCGAGATCACTAGCGTGGCAGGTGACCGCATTCAGCGTGTGGCAAAATTGTTGATGCAGCGTTCTCCCAGTTTGGTGCTGGCCGGGCCCTCGGTGGAAGGCCATGCTCATGGTTACGCTGCTACCGCAGCGGTGATGCTGCTGAATCATATCTTGGGTAATGTGGGTAAAACTATCGAGTCTGCGGGCGATTTCCCCTTCCCTCAGTTGATGGCAAAGCAAGGTGGCACAGCAGATCTGGTGGCATTTGCCGCTGATGCGAAAGCGCAAAAGTTGGATGCGGTCATTTTCTACGGTAGCAACCCGGTTTATTCCGCGCCGCAAAGTTTGGGCTTGACGGAAGCACTGTCCAATATTGGCTTCAAGGTTGCAATTTCACAATTTCCGGATGAGACCACAATGGCGGCCGATTTGGTGCTGCCGGTTGATTCCTACCTCGAAGACTGGGGGACACAGGTACCGGTTCATCAGGCAGAGTCCGCAGCGATTCATGTGCAGCAACCATTGATGGAGAGGCTCCATGAGCAGACCAAGGGCTTAGGTGACATTCTGTTGTCACTGCTCAAACAGCGCAAAAAAGATGACTACGCACAGTTTGAAGATTATTACGCGTACTTGCGCAACGCCTTTGCCGCGATGCCGGCGGGTGTGAAAAAGAATGCGCAAAACAACAACGAGTTCTGGAATGCCGCGCTGCAGACAGGCGTGATAGAAATCCAGTCAGGCGCCAAGAGTCTGCAATCAACAGTGGTTTCATTTGCCGCACCGGTGACAGGAAGTGATTCCGGTGGTTTGACGCTGGTACCATCGGCGCGTTTGGGCTTGTTTGATGGGCGTCATGCAAACTTGCCATGGTTGCAGGAAGCACCGGATCAAATCAGTAAGGTGGTGTGGGATTCCTGGGCTGAAATGCACCCGGCTACTGCCGCCAAAATGGGCATCAGTAATTTAGAACTGATCCGTGTTGATTCAGAGCACGGCAGTGTTGAATTGCGTGTTGTGCTGCTCAAGGGTGTACATCGTGATGCCATTGCTATCCCGCTGGGCCAGGGGCATGAGGTCTACGGTCGGTATGCAAAGGGCTTGGGTGTGAATCCGTTGAAAATTTTAAATGCGACCGTTGACAGTAAAACGGGCGAATTAGCCATGTACAGCACACAAGTCACGGTAAAACGTATTGGCGAAGCAGATTCATTATCGATTGTGCGTATGGGAACCGGTAGCGGTGACAGTCAAGCAGGGCGCAAGTTGGTGGCGACCGTGTCAGTTGAGCAGGTTCAACGTACGGAGGGAACATAGTTATGTCGTTAGACAATATTCTCAATCATTGGTCAGACTACCGTAAGGCTGCTGAAGACGGGGGCCATCACGATTACGAACATCGCTGGGCGATGGCAATTAATCTTGATCTGTGTATTGGTTGCAACGCCTGTTCGACCGCGTGTTACGCCGAGAACAACCTGGCAGTCGTGGGTAAAGAGCGCTTCGAAAAAGGCCAGGCTATGCACTGGATGCGCATCGAACGTTACTGGGATCAGCCCGATAAAGATTACCCGGAGCAGGGTGCTAGTTTCTTGCCGATGATGTGTCAGCAGTGTGGTTCCGCAACCTGTGAGCCGGTCTGTCCGGTTGCTGCGACCTATCACACCCCGGATGGTTTGAATGCGCAGGTGTACAACCGTTGTATCGGTTCACGTTACTGTTCGAACAACTGCCCATTCCGGGTGCGTTACTTTAATTTCTACTCCTATTATGAATCTGCCTGGCCAGAGCCAATGCAGCAACAGCTCAATCCGGATATATCGGTGCGTGACAAAGGCGTGATGGAGAAGTGCACGTTCTGCGTTCAACGTATACGTACGGTCAAAGATAAAGCCTTTATGGAAGATCGTGTGGTTCAGGATGGTGAAATGATAACGGCTTGTGCGCAGGCCTGTCCGACTTCCGCCATTGTCTTTGGTGACACCCTGGATGAGAACAGTATGGTTAACAAACTCTGGATAAAGCATCAGGTGGAACGCGGTGCTTACCAGAAGACCCGATATGCGAAGAAGGATGCGGAATTACGGGGTTATCGAATTTTCGAAGAACTTAACGTTGACCCGTCAGTGATGTATCTCGAGCGGGTGCGTGAAGATGTATAAGGCTTTTTATCTCTCGATTTCACGTTCGGTTACAACCAGAGCCGTCAAAAAGATTAAGGTGATATAACAATGACGATGGTGACAGAAAAAGATATTAACGAGCAGATTGCTTGGGCTCAGATAAACAGGGATGTGCTGAAAAGCATGGAGAATCCACGCCCGGCTTTTTGGGTGACTTTAGCCGTGTGTGTTGCAATGGTGGCTTGTGCGGTTTTGGCGGAATACATTCAGTACACCGAGGGTATGGGAACGGCCAATCTGAATAATCCCCATATGTGGGACATGTACATTTCTGCTTTTGTGTTCTGGATTGGCATGAGTCACTCCGGGACATTATTGTCAGCAATTCTGCATCTCATTCATGCTGATTGGCGTAAGCCGATTTATCGGTTTGCCGAAGCGATGACGACGTTTTCGTTGATGACAGCCGGACTGTTCCCGATGATCCATCTGGGCCGTGTCTGGAATCTGTACTGGGTGCTTCCGTATGTTAGTGACCGTGGTATTTGGCCGAACTTCCGTTCGCCACTGGTGTGGGACGCTTTCGCCATCAGTACCTACCTTACGGCATCCATGTTGTTTCTGTTTGTCGGTATGATCCCGGATTTGGCGATCTGTCGTGATAACGCCACCGGTTGGCGCAAAAAGCTTTACGGCATGTTGTCGCTGGGCTGGGTCGGCAGTGACCGTCAGTGGCGTCACTTCCGCAAAACCTACTTGCTCATGGCTTGCTTTTTGATTCCTTTGGCGGTATCCGTGCATTCCATCGTGTCCTCCGATTTTGCCATGGCCATTATGCCAGGCTGGCACGTGACATCTTTCCCTCCTTACTTTGTGGCGGGTGCTTTGTACTCCGGTTGTGCAGCCATCATTACCTTGTTTATTCTGTTGCGTTACTTCTTTCGTTTCGAAGCATACATGACGCTGCCGATTATGGAAAAGACTGCCAAGCTGACTTTTGCTATCGCCATGGTCTGGACTTACCTTAACGCGGTGGAGTTTGCATCTGTCTGGTACGGGCACAACATATATGACAAGGAGCTGCTGATTGCCAAGGCCACGGGAGCATATGCACCTATCTTCTGGAGCATGTTGTTTTTAGGTTCTGTGATGCCCTTTGCCCTGGCGTTCCGTAAGCTACGACGTCATATGCCGACCATGTTTGTGGTCTCATTGTTTCTTAATCTGGGCATGTTCCTGGAACGCTGGATGATCGTGGCGCCGACTCTGTCAATGTCGCAGCAGCCACATCAGTGGGACATCATGTATGGCAGTATCGTTGAATGGGCCATCGTATTTGGTAGCTTTGGCTGGTTTGGTATGTTGTTCCTGATTTTTGTGAAGGTATTCCCATCTGTCTCAATGTACGAAGTGAAAGAGATGGTGTTCCATCGAAAACGGAGCGCAGGTGAAGAAGATGTGTCACGCATGACGGATCACGCACAACTTGCAACCGAAGCTGCTGGTGGGGAGGATGTGAAATGAGCAAGCGACGTATGTTGGCCTTATTCAGCGATTTCGACGAAGCGCATGCCGCGATCGCTGATATACGCCGTAATGAAATTCCGGGAGTCACGGTTGATGATGTGACCATGATATCGCCCATCGAACATCCTGAAGTGGAAGATGTGTTGGGTGAGCGTCCCGTGCATATTCAGAAGTTCACCTTGTTTGGCGCATCATTCGGGCTGATTTTTGGCTTCTTCTTTCTGTCCGCTGCGCAGGCGGCATTTATGGTGCAGCCGCAGGGCGGCAAGGCGGTTATTTCGTTGCCGTCGAATTTCGTTTTAATGTATGAAATGTTGATTTTCTTTGCGGTGTGGTCAACGGTTATTTCGTTTATTTTCTTATCGGGTCTGTTGCGGAAACGCAGTTCTCTTTATTCCGAGAAAGTCAGTTTGGATCAAATTGCCATTATTGTAGAATTTGATGAAAAAAATACTGAACCGATGAAGACTTTGTTTCAAAAGCATAAGACCTTGGAAATACGTGAAGAGGTAGTTAAATGAAGCATTTATTGAACGGTTCGACAAAATGCTTGCCGGGTCGCGTTATGAAAAGCTTGGGTATTATGGTGTTCGCTTTGGCACTGCCAACGACGGTGCTGGCATGGCCGTGGTCACAGGACATGATGAATCAGCCGAGCATCAAACCGCAGGAAGGCATGATGACGCCTTTCCCATCGCGTTCGGTGCCGGTTATGGGAATTCCAACCAAAGTGGCCAATCGAGACGAAGCCAAAGACCTGGTGAATCCGGTGGCCTTAACGGATGCCTCTTTGAGAGAGGGTCGGAATTTATACATCATTTATTGTGCCGCTTGTCACGGACGGTCAGGCAAAGCTGACTCTCCGGTGAGCGGCAAGATTGGTGCCATTGACCTTACCGATGATTATGTGCAAAAAAATCTCACCGAGGGCTGGATTTGGGGCACGATTACTTTTGGTAGTTATGTAATGCCGGCCTACGGTATACCCAATGAACAAGGTGGCTCCAATGACTTGTCGGTTGAAGAGCGCTGGCATGTAGTGAATTACCTCAGAAATGGTCTGTTAAAAGAAACCACGGTTGCTGCAAAATAACTGACATGACAAGAAAAGATAAAAGGGGTAACGGGTAAATGGAGAACTTTGGTAGCTGGTCAGTATTGACCACTAATTTCCTGGTTGTGTTGTATATGGCACTGGCGGGCGTAACGTTTGCGGCTATCCTGCATTTGGTTAATGGTAAATGGCGCTTTCAGGTGCGTTATTTTGCAGTGTCAATGGCAGGTTTGTTCCCGTTGGCTGGGGTTCTACTGTTGATTCTGCTGTACGGTGGTGAGAATACCTTTCAATGGTTGGCGCACGCACATGATGAAGGTACCCACCTGAACGGCTGGCATAACTATAGTTTTCTGGTTATTCGACAGATCGTGGGTTTCCTGGTTGTTGCCGGTTTTTTTGGCCTATTTATCAAATATCAGCATATGACCGCGATCAGTGATGATCCGAAGGTGCACAGGACCTTTCGCAATATTGCACTGGTAATTCCCGGTGTGTATGTGCTGTATGGCACCATGATAGCCTGGGATTTTGAAATGACCATGATGCCTGGCTGGCACAGTGCGGTATACGGTGTATACCAGTTTGTGAGTATGTTCCAGTGCTTCCTGGCTCTCTTTGCGGTGGTGCTAATTATGTTGTATCGCTCCGGAAAACTGACACAGCCTTACAAACCGTTTGTGTTTAATTATCTGGCGCAGATGATGTTGGCTTTTACTATTCTGTGGACTTACTTCTATTTCACCCAGTACCTCATTATGTGGTATGGGCGTTTGACAGAAGAAATGGATCGTTTCGACAACATGATGCACAACGATCTTGCTCCAATCTGGTGGACCTTTTTGGCGCTGAAATTTATTGTGCCGTTGGTGACCTTCGCGGTGTGGACGCCGAATCGTCATAGCCCTAATGTGATCATGGCTGTCGCTGCCTGTATCATGGTGGGCACTTGGCTGGAGCGGTATACGTGGATATCTGGTTCTGTTTCACCCGAGTTTTACCATATTCCGATGACGTCGATATTCGATATTGTGGTGACCTTGGTGGTCGCAGCACTTGCCTGGCTCTCGGTTCGCACAGTAATGACCAAGTACGGGTTAGTTCGTAGCTAAATAGAGTCGCTTATGTGTAGTGTGAAAAGAGGACTCTTCGGAGTCCTCTTTTTTTGTGTCATAGAAACCACAAGGAATTGAGCGGATATGAATTAATTTTGGGGGCATATGCATTAGTTTATAATAATATTAAAATAAACAATGTTATTGGTGGAGAATTCTCTGCTATTCTCGTTAGCCATCTGATGCCCTTTTCGATGAAATCCGTCGGCGTCCATCGATCAGGCTGAATTCCCGAATGTTTTTAAGGGCACCTCTAATAATTCTGGATGTGTCAGCTTGGGATTCAAAATTCGTCGATTCAAGGCGTGAAACGCAGGCAATAGCTAGCTATTGGCAAGTTTCACAACGCAGAAGCGGCGGATTTTGGGTTCAAGATGCGCATTCACGAATTATTAGAGGTGCCCTTAAGTGATAGTTAGAAATGAGGGTTTGTGCGTGAGTTCGAATGAAATTGATTATGGTCGGCGACGAATGTTGCTGGCAGCAACAGCGGCAGTGGGTGGCATCGGCGCTATATATGTGGCGACGCCGTTTGTACTGTCGATGGATCCCAGCGCGAAGGCCAAGGCCGCAGGTGCGCCTATTGATATTGATATCAGTAAGTTACAGCCTGGGCAGTTAATGACAGTGGAATGGCGCGGTAAACCCGTTTGGGTTTTGCGTCGGAATGAGGCCATGTTGAAGGGTATGGCGTCAATATCGAGTCAGTTACGTGATGCTGGGTCGGATGAGCTGTCGCAACAGCCGCATTACGCTAAAAACAAGCACCGATCGATCAATCCAGAATATATGGTCATGGTCGGAATTTGTACTCACTTGGGCTGTTCACCGACCTATCGCCCCGAGTTTGCTCCACCCGATCTGGGACCTGAGTGGAAGGGTGGGTTCTTTTGCCCTTGTCATGGTTCTCGTTACGATCTTGCCGGGCGAGTTTTTGCGGGGATGCCCGCGCCATCGAATCTGGTCGTCCCTCCTTATCATTATGTATCAACGACCCGCTTGTTGGTGGGCATTGATCCTGAGGCCATCTGATGTTTGATAAATTGACACATCGTGTCGAGGCCCTACGTGACTGGGCGGACGAACGCTTCCCGGTGACGGCCTTTTGGCGTGACCACATGGTTAAGTATTACGCGCCTAAAAACCTGGATTTTTGGTATTATTTTGGGTCTCTGGCATTGTTGATGCTGGTGATGCAATTGATCACCGGTATCTTTCTGACCATGAACTACAAGCCCACGGCGGATACCGCTTTTGCCTCGGTGGAATACATCATGCGTGATGTGAACTGGGGTTGGCTGATTCGCTACATGCATTCTACCGGTGCATCATTCTTTTTTATCGTGATTTATCTGCACATGTTCCGTGCTTTATTGTACGGATCATATCGTGCGCCACGTGAACTTCTGTGGTTGTTCGGGATGTTGATTTTTACGGTATTAATGGCCGAGGCTTTCATGGGTTACCTGTTACCTTGGGGACAAATGTCCTTTTGGGGCGCGCAGGTTATCATTTCTCTGTTTGGTGCTATTCCTTACATTGGAGATGAGTTGGCATTGTGGATACGCGGTGACTTCGTAGTGGCCGATGCCACTCTCAATCGCTTTTTTGCTTTTCATGTCATTGCCTTTCCGTTGTTGCTGATTGGCTTGGTGATGTTCCACATGATCTCCTTACATTCGGTGGGATCAAATAATCCCGATGGTATAGAAATCAAGAAGCACAAAGATGAAAATGGCGTGCCATTAGATGGTATTCCGTTTCACCCTTATTACACGCTCAAGGACATGATCGGCGTCGTCGTATTCTTAATCATCTTTTCTGCGGTGTTGTTTTATGCGCCTGAATTGGGTGGCTGGTTCCTGGAGAAAGACAATTTTGTACCGGCAAACCCGTTAAAAACACCGGAGCATATTGCCCCTCTTTGGTATTTCACGCCTTTCTACGCCATCTTGCGCGCAGTGCCGGATAAGTTCCTGGGCGTGGTTGCCATGGGCGCATCTATTGTTATGCTGTTTTTGCTGCCGTGGCTGGATCGCAGTCCCGTTAAGTCGATTCGGCAGAGGGGAGCGGTGTTTAAATTTGCCTTGACGACCTTTGTCATCAGTTTCATCGCTCTGGCTTATTTGGGCACCGTTGCGGCAACACCGACTGCGACACTGTTTTCACGTATTTTCAGTGTTCTTTATTTCGCCTTCTTTTTATTGATGCCGATTTATTCCAGATATGATAAAACCAAGCCGGTTCCGGAGCGGGTGACATGAATATGAAATGTCACTATCCGCTGCTGTTATTGATGTTGATGCCAATGTCCTGGACTTTGGCAGCGGGTAAAGGTGTTGTTTTGGATGAAGCCAATATCCAGTTGGAAGATCGGCAGTCCATCAAACGTGGGGCAAATTTGTTTGTCGATTATTGCCTTAATTGCCACTCCGCTTCGCTGATGCGTTACAGTCGCATCGGGCAGGATCTGGGTATGAGTGATGATGAAGTCAGAAGTCAGCTCATCACCACGGGTGCCAAGGTGGGCGGTGTCATGGACGTGGCGATTGATGAAGGCGATGCCAAACGTTGGTTTGGCACTGTCCCGCCTGATTTATCGGTGATATCGCGCGCCCGTGGTGTGGACTGGTTGTACACGTATTTGCGTTCTTTTTATCGCGATGAATCCCGCCCTTGGGGAGTGAATAATACCGTGTTTAAAGATGTCGGTATGCCGCATGTGTTGTGGGAATTACAGGGGCTGCAAGCACCGCTGATTGAATCTTTTGTTGACGAAAATGGCACGACACAAACACATATCACCGGCTTTACGATTGTTGAAACGGGCCAGCTGAATGCACAAGAGTACAATGAAGTGGTGCGGGATCTGGTGACTTTTCTGGCTTACTTGGGGGAGCCCAGCAAGTTGCAAAGACTGGCGCTAGGAAAGTGGGTTTTGCTGTTTCTTTTTGTCTTGCTGATTTTGGTGGTGTTATTGAAAAAAGAATACTGGAAAGATATCCACTAGTTTGTGTACACCGAAAACGAGTGGTGGGGGCGGGTAATCTCAAATGACAAAAATCCACTGAAAGCGCTAAATAGAGCGGGTAGTACTGTTTTTAAAAAATATCAAATCTATTATCATCAATAACTTGTGACGAATTCTGAGTTTTTTCTCAGAATTCGGTTACAATCCCTTCCTCGGTTATTCCCTCTTTATAAAATATGAGTTGTTGGAGAAAGTAAAATGGCAGTCGTGGCCAATAGAAAATCCGTAATGAATCTTTTTACCGGTGCAACCGATATTCACAGTCATCGTGTACGCATCGTTTTGGCCGAAAAGGGCATTAATTTTGAATTTATTATTGTCGATCTTGCCCATCCTCCCGAGGATTTGATGGAACTCAATCCTTACGGTTCGGTGCCCACTCTGGTGGACCGTGATCTGGTGCTCTACAATGCGCAAGTGATTATGGAATACTTAGATGAGCGTTTTCCACATCCGCCATTGATGCCGGTTGATCCCGTTTCCCGGGCGCAAAGTCGCATGACCCTGCATCGCATTCAGCGTGATTGGGATACTCTGGTTGAGAGCTTTCAGAAGGGTCGCGACAAGGAAAAGGCCGCGAAAGAATTGTCTGACAGCATCACAGTTATTGCCCCTATCTTCGAACAAAAAAACTATTTCATGAGCGATGAGTTCTCGCTGCTGGACTGCGCGATTGCCCCTATTTTATGGCGCCTGCCGGTGTATGGCATCAGCTTGCCTGCCAGCGCCAAAGCCGTTGAAGTCTACACTGAACGTCTGTTTGCGATGGAGTCGTTTCAGTCCAGTCTCACCGAGAAAGAGCGGGAAATGCGCGAAGACTAACGTGTTGAATAAGATGAATGAAATGACCTCCAGTCGGCCCTATTTGATGCGTGCTGTTTACGAGTGGATTGTTGATAACAATATGACGCCGTACTTGTTGGTGAATGCCCAGTTGGCTGATGTGAATGTCCCACGGGAACATGTCAGTAACGGCAAAATTATTCTCAATATCGCGCCAGAGGCGGTGCAGCATCTGGATATGATGGGCGATGAGGTGGATTTTCATGCCCGCTTCGGCGGCAAGCCCATGCATGTGCGGGTGCCTATTGTGGCAGCCATGGCGATTTACGCGCGTGAAAACGGTCGTGGCATGGTGTTCAATGATGATGAAGACCTGACGCCGGAGCCTGATGACGGCAAGCCCAGTAACGGCGGTTCGAAGAATAGCAAGTCCAGTGGGCCGCAACTGCGGGTCGTAAAATAATAGCCACAGCCGGTGCTGGAAGATGCGCCGGGTATGTGGGAGAACTCAGTCCCGGTTTTTGAGGTCACCACAGGCCTTTAGGCCAAGTTCCGCAAAGCCCATCATAAGAATAGCGGCGATGATCATCAGTCCCGACTATCATCCTGGATTCCGGCAGTGGTTCCACCCTCCACTTTACGTGCAAGCAGCCGATAAGCGCTGCGTAATACAGCGCCACCGATCAGTGCATGGAAGGTTTAAATCGTCATACTTTAGTGATAAAGACAATGCTCGACTAGTGCTACTATTCATATTATTGAAAATGATGATCACAATGGGCAGTGTAAAGAGTGGAGATAAATGTGCGAACACGTTCAGTTAAATTTCTGTCGGCAAGGCAGGCCGGTTTCACTCTGATTGAAGTCATGGTGGTGGTGGTTATTCTCGGTATTTTGGCGGCCATCGTGGTGCCTCGTGTCATGGATCGGCCGGATGCCGCGCGGATCATCAAGGCACGCGCAGATATTCGCGCCATGGAAAGTGCCTTGAATCTCTACAAACTCGACAACTTTGTGTATCCCAATACCGATCAGGGCCTGGTCGCGCTGGTCAGCAAACCCGCTGGCACACCCGAACCCCGTAACTGGAAACAGTACATGGATCGCCTGCCCAAAGATCCCTGGGGGAATGATTACCAATATCTCGCGCCGGGTGTGCAGGGCAACATTGATATCTTTTCGCTGGGTGCCGATGGACAACTTGGCGGTGATGAGAGCAGTGCCGATGTGGGTAACTGGGATCTGCAATAGTTTTCCGCAAGCGGTAAACGCAATTCGCGTCGTCGAATGAGGCGGGTCATGGCCCCATTTTTTTCACGGCTAACGTCATTGCCACCAGCACTGCCGCAAGTGCTCCTTTCAACGTCTACCACTAAAAAGTGCTACGTCGGCATCCGCAGAGAGTCAGGCTTCACCCTGCTCGAATTGCTGGCGGTGATGGTGGTTATTGGCATCATCATCAGTTTTGCCACGCTGTCCATCGGTCGGAATACCAGTCAAGTCGTGCAGGAAGAGGTTGAGCGCCTGCACGGTCTGATACGGCTGGCCGGTGAAGAGGCCGTGTTGCAGGGGCGTGAACTGGCATTGGAGTTTGATCGGGATCGCTATCAGTTTTTGGAATTGGGCAGTGACGGATGGCAGCCACTGGCGGGAGATCAAATGCTGCGCGAACGCCCTCTGCCCGAAACGGTTGAGCTGGAACTGGTGCTGGAAGGGGCCGAAACCGACTTTGGGGACAAGAAAAACTTGCCGCGTATTTTTATTTTGTCCAGCGGAGAACTCACGCCCTTCAAGATGACATTGAGTATTGATGACGACGAAGAATATTCATTGCAAGGATTGTTCAACGGCAAGCTGATCCTGACTCGGGCGGAAAACGATGAAAGCTAAATCGACTTATTTTCCGTCATTCCGGCGACGACCGGAATCCAGGAGCCCTCTAACGTCACTGGATTCCGGCATTCGCCGGAATGACGGCAAAAGAACCAATCAGCATTTTTTGAATGGTAAAAAAAATAAAAACTGCAAAGGCTTCACCCTGCTGGAAGTCCTCGTGGCCCTGGCGGTGATTGCCTTTGCGTTGGCCGCTGCCGCCAGCGCCGTTTCCGGTAACGCCCGTACCGCCTCCGGTCTTCAACAGCGCACTTACGCCCATTGGGTGGCGATGAATAAAATGACCGAGCTGCATGTTGCCAAGAAATGGCCTTCCATCACAACCACCAAAGGCAGCTCGTTGATGGCGCGCCATGAATGGTATTGGTCGATGAAGGTTAGCAAGACGCCGAATTTGTTAATTCGCCGCGTGGACGTGAGAGTGCGCTCGGAACAGAATGACGAATCACCACTGGTGACTCTAACTGGATTTATAGGTAGGCCATGATGATGCGTCGCTGCTTTAATAAACAAAACAGGAAGCAAGGCGGTTTTACCCTGCTGGAATTATTAATAGCGTTGGGAATTTTTGCCTTGCTGGCGGCAATGGGTTACAGCGGTCTTAGCAACGTGATGACGGCTCGCCAGATAACCAGCCAGCACGCCGAACGTTTAGCGCAATTGCAGATGGCCTTTTTATGGTTAGGTCGGGACATTGAGCAGGCTATTGATCGTCCGATTCGTGATGAGTACGGTGATACCCGCCACGCCATGTTGGGAGTGGAGACCGGGCGCTATCAACTGGAACTGACCCGTAATGGCTGGCGCAACCCGGCGGGGCGTGCGCGCAGCAGTCTGCAACGCGTGGCCTACGGATTGCGTGATGGCGAGTTGATTCGTGTTTACTGGAACGTGTTGGATCGCGCCCAGGACAGCCAGCCATTGGAGAGCGTGCTGCTGGTGGGAATTGAAAAGCTGGAACTGCGTTTTCTCAATGATAAAAACCAGTGGCAGGCCTCTTGGCCAAGCAGGCAATTGGGTGGCCGGGCGAGTACCACGCCGCCCAGAGCGGTGGAGGTGACGCTGGAGACCGTGGCTGAGGGGCGTATCACCCGTTTGTTTCGGGTGCCCGGTTAATGATGTCTTTTTCTAAAAACACGCTGAAGGCTCCTTATAACAACACGCTGAAGGCTTCTTGTAACAACGCGCTGAAGGCTCCGTGCGGAAAACAACAGGGCGTGGCGCTGATCACGGCGTTGCTGATCGCGGCGCTGGTGACGGTGGTGGCGGTGGCCATGGCCTCACGTCAGCAGTTGGATATTCGACGCACCGGCAACATGCTGGAAGCGGATCAGGCCTACCTTTACGCCCTCGCCGCAGAAACCTGGGCGATGCAGATGTTAAAAGAGGACCAACAAAAAACTTCGATTGATGCTCTGGACGAAGATTGGGCAATCAAGCTGCCGCCGATTCCCGTCGAAGGCGGCATGATTAGCGGCAGTATCGAAGATTTGCAGGGCCGCTTTAATCTTAATAATCTCGTTAATGCAAATACGGGCAACAATACGGGCAACAATACGGGCAACAATGCTGGCAACAACGCAGGCAATAACGATGCTCCGGATCAGGTGCAGGTTAAAATTTTTCAGTCGTTGTTGGTGCAGGTCAGCCGGGCGAAAGAGGAGATGCAGCTTTCGCCCTTCGTGGCCAACCGGGTGGCTGACTGGATCGACTCCAACCTCAACTCTTTGGCCGATGGTGCCGAAGATCTGGTGTATCTCGGTCTAGATAAGCTGCCGTATCGGACGGCGAATCGATTTATGGCCAGCCCCAGCGAGTTGGCAGCGGTGGCAAGCCTGTCACTGAGGGATGTGGCTGCCTTGTTGCCGTTAGTGGCCGCGTTGCCCGAAAGGACACCGGTCAATGTGAATACCGCGCGGGAGGAGGTGTTGCTGAGTTTGCATGAGGATATCAGCCTGTTGATTGCCAAGGAGCTGGTGGCATATCGTGTCGACAGCGCATTTGAGAATGTGACGGATTTTGTGAAAAAAATGAAGGATGATTACGACATTGCTCTGAACCCAACATTAGTCAGTGTCAGCAGTGAATACTTTCTGGTTTCCAGCGACGCGGCTATTGGCCGCACCACGCTACGCCTGTACAGTCTGTTAGCAAGAAAAAGCACGGGCATCCGTGTCGTGAGCCGAGGAATCGGGACGTATTAATGGACGTCTTTACATACACAGGCGTTTCTAAACAAACATAAATATGCGCAAACAACTTTTCATTCAACTGCCTGTGGCGACGGTCGAATCGCTGGGCACCGACAGCGAAGCCGCCATGGACCTGCCGGCCAGTTGGGTGCTGCGCGACGTAGATCGTCCTGCGGGCGCTCTGTTTCACGGCAGGCTTAAGGACGCCGTTACCCAGGCTGTGGGAGCGCGGGTTAGCGTGCTGGTGCCAGGAGCGGATGTATTACTGGCACAGGTTGAACTGCCGACGATGAAGGCGCAGCGGCTGGCCAAGGCCGTGCCTTTTGCCCTGGAAGAACAGTTGACCGAGGACGTTGATGAGCTGCACGTGGCCATCGGCCAGCGTGATGCGCGGGGCCGGATAGCCAACGCGGTGGTGTCTCGCCGTCGGCTGGAAGCGTGGCTGGCGCAGCTCAAGGCCGCTGGCTTGCAAGCGGACGTGATGACTCCTGAAATATTTGGCGTGCATTGGGACGCGGATGATACGTCCGGGCAGGCGAGCTGGTCGATGATGATCGACGATCAAAACGGTCTGTTGCGCACCGGGGCCCAAACCGGCCTGGCCTTTGATATGCGCAATCTGATGCCAGTGTTGAAGGCCTGTATCGATGAAGCGGGTGACACGCCTCCGGCGTCCTTGCAATTGATTTTTTGTACGGATGCCAGCAGCGATGCGGGTAACGGCAGACGCTTTAGCGATTCCGATCAACACCGTGCCCTGGTGGAACTGTGTGCCGAACAGAACATCGATTTATCGTTACGCAGTGAGAGCGAAACACGTAGCGTGATGCTGGCGCAGGGTTTTAATGAACAACACGCCATTAATCTGTTGCAGGGCGATTACAGTCGTAAACAGCAATTGGAAAAGTTGCTGCGCCCGTGGCGACCCGCGCTAATCCTGGCCGGACTGTGGTTGCTGTTACAGGTGGGCATGTTCACCCTGGAATACAGTCGTTTGTCGAGCCAGGACAGTGAGCTGAAAAAACAGATCGAAACCGTGTATAGCGAGGCCTTTCCGCAGTCGCGTAATATCGTGAATCCCAAGGTGCAGATGCAACGGGGTTTGGAAAAATTGCGCGGTGGCGGTGCTGAAAACGATGGCCTGTTATCGTTGTTGGCGCGCACTGGTGCGGTGCTCAAAGACACTCCGGGCGCACGTCTGCGCACCCTGCGATTTAAAAATAACAAACTGGATCTGGATGTGGAAATGCCGGACTTGCAGAGTCTGGACAAACTCAAACAGCGTTTGAGTGACGAGGCCAAGCTCAAGGTTGAGATCGTTTCGGCCTCTTCCCGCGAAGGTAAAGTTGAAAGTCGTTTGTCGTTGCAGGCTGCGGGAGGTGGACAATGAAGACCTGGTTTAACGGTCTCGAAGCTAACGAGCGTCGCATGTTGATGGTTGCTGCCCCGTTATTGCTGGCAATGTTATTTTATGTGGGTGCCTGGGAACCGTTGAACGATACCGTGGACTCCCTGCGGGTGAGCACCGCCGAGCAACAATCTTTGCTGGCCTGGATGCACAGTGCGGCACGGGAGGTTAAACAACTGCGTGCTCGCAGTACTCAACGCGCCAAGCCGGCCAGTGGCGGGTCATTGCTGAGTCTGGTGGATCGTACGGCTAAGTCTGGCCGCCTGGGCCCGGCGCTGAAACGGGTGCAGCCCGATGGCGATGATAAAGTCCGGGTGTGGCTGGAGTCCGCGAGTTTTGATGATATGGTGCGTTGGCTGATTGTGCTGCAAAATCGTCATGGGGTGCGCGTGGTCAGCAGTGTGTTCCAGGCGCTGGAAGAGACCGGGCGTGTGGATGCGCGTCTGGTGTTTGAGACGGACAGTTGAGGCTGGTGATTGAGCCCCGGTTTTGGTAAACGTTATTTTTCCAGCCAAGCTGCGCCTAGCCCTACCAGCACAGAATCTAAAACCGATTTTTTAATACTGACGACGATATTCCTGTTATGAAATTTATTCCCCGTTTCCGTCATCTGCCGCTACTGGTGTTTGGCCTGTTGGTCTATCTAGTGGCGCTGGTGATCACCTTTCCCGCCGATCGTGCCTATGCCCACTGGCAGGCCAGCGAGCAGGCGTCACCGGCATTTCGCCTGTCGAACATTAGTGGCAGTGTGTGGTCGGGCAAGGCCGGTGTGGCGATGGTCCAGAGCCAGCCGTTGGAACATGTGGAATGGAATCTGCGGCCCTGGACGTTATTGTTCGGCCAAGTGGGGCTGAGTTGGCGCTTTCAACTGCCTGCTGGAAATGAAAAAAAGGTGCAAGGCTACGGGCAGGGCACGACGGCTTTGGGGCTGGATGGCAGCGTGGCCTTTTCCAACCTGGAGGCACGTCTGCCGGCTGCCATGATTGCCGACATTGCCAAGGCCGGTGCCTTGCGTCCCATCGGTTCAGTGAGTCTGAACTTGCACGATGTGGTGTGGGATGGGCAAAGCCTGGTGACGGTGACGGGGCGGGTCGTTTGGCACGGCGCCGGGATTAGCCTGCTCAAACCGATAGCCCTGGGCGATCAATCGCTGACCTTTGAGACCGCCGATGGGATCGTAAAGGGTGTGCTCAGTGACGGTGGCGGGCCCTTGTCGCTGGATGGCCTGTTGACGCTGACGCCCAAGGGACAGTACGCATTCAATGGCAGCCTTGCCGCGCGTAATGCCCCGGATCTCGAACGTGCGTTGCATTCATTGGGGCGTGCCGGGGTGGATGGCCGGATTACACTCAAGCGCTCGGGCAGTTTGGCGGGTTTGGGGCTGATTTAGTGTGGCGTTAGTAGCCTGTCGGGCGAGGGCTACAAGGTGTATCTCGACAACAGCCTTCGTGCGTCACCTACCATCAAGGCTTGGGTAGAGTGCGCGATGGACAATGTCTATCCTGCACCCAGGAAGCTGAAACTATAATTAAGAGGCGCAATATTTGTTTCTGTGGGTTTAATCGTTCAGGGTAAATTCCCCGTCGCCCGCCCTAAGCGCCTACTTGTTGGTGGCGTTGCGAAAAGCGTAGGTCAGGTTGCACCAACTATTAACCCGGCTTCAAAATAGATCATCCTGATCCATTGTTGAGTCGCCCGCAAAACACCGGCGCAAATATGTGAATTTGCTTGTGTTTTGCGGGCTCGCGTTGGCTATCGCCAACGGCGGTGCGTCCCTGCACCGCACTATTAATCCAGCCTATAAAGCGGTCGGATTAATACCTGACAGCAAGTTGTCACGTAGCCTTCGGCAACGTGACCTACAGAAGTCTAATACCCCCGTAGCAGTAGCTTGCTGCGGGGTAGTCTATTGCTACGGTATACTTCGTCCCTTGGGGTGGGGATGGTTAATGCAGCGGTTCCATTTCGATAAACTCGCCGGTATCCTGCACCACGCCATCGGCCTGCGCATCCATGTAGCTTACATAGGCCTGCGGGTCATCGGCGTCAACAGGCACACCCGTGTCCTGGTGCGCAGCATTGCCATCCACATACATTTGCGGATTATCAACATCGATAAATTCGCCCGTGTCTTGAATATCGCCCTGAGTGACGGCGCTGTTTGCTTGGGCATTCAGATAAACGACATAAGCCTGCGGGTCATCGGCGTCGATAAATTCTCCCGTATCTTGCACCAAGCCATCGTCAGCGGCATAGACCCCAGCATCGGGCCATGCCTCGTCCATCGGCAAGAGCGCGGGGAGTTCCGACTGTGGGCTGGCAGTCACCGAATCCGACGGTGGCCCGCCGAAGGCGTTCCCGGATTCGACCGGCGCTACGGCAGGCGGAAAAATACTGGCCACCGTTTCCTCACCGGCTGCCTGAGGTAGCACAACATGCGGCGCATCGCCATGTCTTTGGTCATCAGCTTGGTCATTAGTGATGAAATACCACGACCCGGCCCCCGACACCCAGCCGACCAACAGCGCAACAATAATTGGCCGTATTTTATTCATGGGCTGCATTAATTCACCCTGTCACTGGAAAGCAGACGAATCACCGCCGCTTCGTTGACCGTCGGGTTCCTGCCCGCGCTCACCTCGTTGCCATCCGTCACGCCATCGGCATCGCTGTCCGCCTTTTTGGGATCACTGCCCCATTGAGATTCCTGGAGATTGCTCAATCCATCGCCATCGGCATCCAGCGCCGCATCGGCCGGATTGTTGGGGTTAAACCCATAGCGCGCCTCAAAACCATCCGACAGGCCGTCGCCATCCGTGTCCGCCCTGTCCGGGCGCGTGCCGCGACGGTATTCGTCGATATTGCTCAGGCCGTCGCCATCGGCGTCCGCATCGGCATCGTCCACGTTGACATCCAGGCCATAGGCATTTTCAAAACTGTCCGGCAGACCATCGTTGTCCGTGTCACCCATGCCGTCGCCCATCAACACCACCGCAAACACCGCCGCCTCGCTCACGCTTGGGTTCCGTCCCTGCTGATACTCCGCCAGATTGCTTACGCCATCGCTGTCTTTATCCAGACCTGCATCGGCGGGATCGAGGTGGTCCAGGCCATGCACTATTTCAAAACCATCGGGCATGCCGTCGCCGTCGCTGTCCGCAGAAGACGAGCGTGGATCGGTGCCGTTTTGGTATTCCCGCAAATTGCTCAGGCCATCGCCATCGGCATCCAGATTGGCGTCACCAGCGGACATGGGATTAAACCCCTGCTGCAACTCCCACACACTGGGCATGCCGTCGCCATCTGTATCTACGCCGGTTTCGCTCAGCGCCAGCACCCGAATCTGCCCCGGCACAATCACGCTGCTTTTTGTTGCATCGGTCGCCGCATCGGTAATGAAAATACTAAGAGGAAAGGCCCCGGCCACCGAGGGTGTGCCCGCCAGCCGCCCCGTTGCCTCATTGAGTGTTATGCCCGGCGGCAACTGCCCGCCTGCCAGCCCCCAGACGTATGGCGTCTGGCCACCGCTCGCCACGGGCGTAAAACCAAAGCTGCGGTTGAGCAGCGTCTCCCTGACGAAAGACAGGCCCCGGAGGCTATCGGGGCCATCCTGGTTTAGCGTCCAGCCATCGGCCACAGCGGCATCGGTGCCCAACAAAGGCTCGACGGCATCGGGAATCCCGTCGCCGTCCCCGTCCGCCAGTGTTGTTGGCGGCAGGGCGCGCAGGGCCAGCGCGGTTTGCAGGGCATCCCCGCCCCAACTGCCGTTGCTGGAATTCTGGCTGGCGGCCAGAAAATCACGCGCCAAATTCATCGCCGTCGCGGCGTTAATCGCCTCAGCAATGCCCACCTCCGTGGCCGCATCCAGCGCAATCAGCGCCAGCGCCGTTTGTTGGGCGCTCCCTGTAACTACGTCGTCTGTATCAAGAAAAGCGTTATCGACCTGTTGTCGACTCAGCAACCAGTTGACGCCCCGGCTGATGTTGGAACTGACGTCCCAACCGATAGCGGAATAGTGGCTAAGCATCACCAGCGCATGACTGGTAGGAAGAATATGGCCCGAAAAAGAAGAACTCCTGGCGGAGAATGTCCAGCCAGCGTCACCGGCATATTGTAACCCGCTGATAATGCTGAGGGAAATACCCGCATCTGGATAGTCGACGCCGGAAACACGCAACGCCTCCATCGCCAGCGCCGTATCCAGCGCCCCCACCTGGTAACCGTCGAAGCTGCCCCAGCCTTTTTGCGTATTGCGCAACGCCACCAGGGCCGAGGGCAGACCGGCGGCCCGGGTATCCATGCCTGCGGCCTCCAGGGCGATAATCTTGCGCGCCAGGGCATCGACGCTGTTGGTGTGGGCATTGGCCAGCCAGGAAACCCCTCTCGAATACACCGCCCCGTGGCCAACGCCAACGTGGCGCAGGGCCGCCAGGGCCTCAGCGGTGGCCGCGACCGTTGCGCCGCCTTCGCCCGCTGTTGTTCCACGCACTGTTCCCCGCACTGTTCCCCAACTACCGTCCTGGTGCTGCTCTGCCAACAGCCAGGCAAGGCCTCGCTCCCGGGCCGTATCAACCGTGGCGGTCACCGCCAAACCGACAGTGGCCCCCAGGCAAAGCACCGTGGCTATTAACACCGACCCGAAAACCCGGCGACCAGTTTCTTTTCTCATATCGCGTCCCTTCAGGAAACAGGCCCGACCACTACTTCAGGCCTAATCGCTACTTGTAGATATCTATCCGTCGCGCATAGCAATAACCATTGTGTTTTTTGGTGTTATCCACGTAGAGGGTGACTCGATAACCCAGCGCCAGCGCCAGTTGCGCCGACTCGAACTTGCGTTGGCCGGCATCCTTGTTGTTGTAAGTGCCATCGCAACTGAAGGTCAGCCAACGGCTGGGGCAGTTGGCGATATAGTCGCTTAGCGGTTTGTCGATCAGGATCATGCAGTCACCAAGAGACCCCGCATCACTGAGCGTTTGAGTCACTTTGACCCCGCTAAACCACACCACTTCAGCACTCGCCACCCCGGAACCCAGCACCGCCAGACCTGCCACCGCACCCAGAAACACCTGCTTCCACCGGTTCCACTTCAACATCGCTAACCTCCTTATCTGTCTGTCATGGCCTGCTATCGGCCAAAAAATTCTATTGGTTTGATTGCTCACTGTATTTCACAAACTGTATTTCACAATAAGAACCCAATATCGGCAAGCCAAACCAAGTTCCTCGTTTGGTAGGTTGGTGGTGAGCCTGCGAACCCCAACACGACCGGTTCCGTTGGGGTTCGCAGGCTCACCACCAACCTACCCGCAAACACCATTTTATTCACTATGCCAGCATTGGTCTAGCGCCCTTTTTAAAGCAAGGCTTGTGACGCTCTTCACATGGCGCCCAGGCGGCACAACCCACACGATGTCCATGAAAATACGGTAATCCCCCACCCAGGAGAAGTGTAAATATTACCATAAATTAATTGTGGCTTATGTGATATGTTTCGGCCAATGCCCGATGCCGTGGCTGTTCCTGTTCCTTAAAGCAGGCAACGCACCAGGGCTGAGCAGTAGGGGCTAAACACAGGAGTAACAGGGACGAAATGATCATGCGGACAAAGGCAAAGCGTGGGTTTCAGGTCACTCCGGTAACGACGGCAATTGTTGCCGTTGTGGCCATCACCCTGGTGGTTATCGCGACCGGGCCGGTATGGCGTGCGGACGATACCGCGCCCGCTCATGAATCACCTGTCGCCACGGCCCCCGGTGCAAATTCTGGCGGAAAGAATGCCCGAACCCCGGCGACTGCTGAAACAAAGGCGGCCATGCTCGACGCGGATACGCTGCGCCAACGGGTCGCCGGGGCCTGGCTGGCCACCGGTAAACCAGACAGAGCCAGTGAGCTAAGCTCCACGCTCGACCATCATCTGGCGGATACTCGGCAACTGTTGACGCGACTGGTGTTGCAACGGGAAAGCGCCAGCGGACAATCGTCCCGGCACATCCTGCAACAGATCGCCTCCAAACAGGCCGAGTTCCTGACCCTGCGCGAGGAGGCCGAACGCTGGCTGGCCGACCACGACATGCAGGGTTCCGACCGGGCTTTGCAAATCACGCAGCGTTTCGAGCAGGTGAAAAGCGTACTCGCAGCCGTCATCAACACCACAGGCAACACTCCTCGCGACGCTCCTCACGACGCTCCTCACGACACCCAGACCCAAGCCATTGCGGCGGCGCAACAAACCCTGCAACGGCTGCATCCACCCCGCATCGGCATGCGCGGCGAACCCCAGCCAACGGTGACCCAGGGCGAACCCACCCAACTGACCCCGGACGATTTTCCCAATGCGCCTCCGCCCGCCTATGCCGCGCCTTCCGCGCCATCGGCAGCGATAAAGCAATCCACCACAGCCCCTATAGCGGGAACCCGCGTTGATTCCTTTGCTAACAGGTTTGGAGAGGAACTGTTCGGGGTCTTGAGCCGGTCGGTCGGCATCTCCACCGCCCACGCCGATGTGCTACCTGCCACTCCGGCAGAGGCCGCCAGTTGCGGTTATGTCACCGCCGATGTCGCTTCGGCCCTGCCGGAGGTCGATGTCACCAATCTCGAAATCCAGGCCCTGGCCGAGCAACTGCAACACTCACCCCTGAAAATCTACGCCTGGATCAAGAACAACATCGAATTCCAGCCCTATTTCGGTTCCCTGAAAGGCGCTCTTGCTACCTTGAAAAGCGGTTCCGGCAATGCTACGGATCAGGCCTCACTGTTAATCGCGCTGATGCGCGTGTCCGGGTATCCAGCGCGGTATGTGTTGGGGGAAATTCGGTTGCCCGAGGATGATCGCTTGCTTAACTGGATTGGCACCACGGCGGGCAAAGGAGCGGCCGCCAGATTGTTCGCGAATCAAATCCCGACAACGTACTACACAAATACCGGTGGGGTAGCGTTCACCCATGTCTGGACAGAAGTCTGCGTGCCTTACGACAATTACCGGGGCAGCGGCAATGATAACAGCGGTTTTCACTGGATTCCGTTGGATCCCAGTTTCAAGGAGATGGCTTACACCGACGGCACCACAGTGGCCGGTATCCCCGGTTTTGAATTCGATTATGCCGATTACCTCAGCACCCGCACCACGGTGATGCCCCACGAGGCCCTGCGGGACCAGATGGAAGCGGCGCTGGGCAAATCGCTGAAGCACGGCGGCGGTTACCGGGGCGCGATAGTGCAACGGGATATCGACATCCTGCCCAGCACGTTGCCTTACATAGTCAATAATTTTAAGGCCTGGGCTGGCAGCACGGCATCCGATACGGCGGCGCTGCCCGCGGCCCACCGGATTCAGGCGGAGTTTGTGCTCAAAAATGCCTCCAACGGGCCATTGGCGTCTGTGCTTACTCTCGATATGCCCACACTCGCCACCCGGCGTCTTACCCTGTCTTTCGAGGGCGTGACATCCACCGACCAAAGCTGGATTGATAACACTTGGGATGGCGAAACAACGCCCTGTGGCAACAGTAACGTACAAGCGCTCTTCAAGTTGGAAGGAATCGATGTCACCCCGGCAGGCACCCGCGATGCGGTCGATTTTTGCACCAGGAATAATCGGCTCGGCATCACCATCCGCCGTAATAGCGTGGTCTACAACAGAGTCAACTACCAAAACATCGGCGGTCACAACTATCATGCCCTGCAAGCTTATGCCTTTCATGCCTCCGACCGTCTGCTGGAGGAGCGTGCCGCCAAGTTGTTGACTACCGTCGGTACCACGCCAAACCCCAACGCCTTGCAGGACGAAACATTGGGGGAATACCTGCATATTGTGGGTCTGAAATACATGGGCTACATCACTAATGCCTTCAAAACCGTCGGGGAACTTCATGAGGCAACCGGCGACAGCGGTCACCACATCGGTTTGACCTCCACTGCCATGAAGGTGAGCTACTTGTTTGATCTACCCTTTGCGGTCTCCCGAGGGGGGTTATTGGTGGATGTGCCGGGCGGACAATCCCGTAGCACCAGTATCAACGACGGCACACCGAACTTCGCCACCTTCTTGCTCAGTGGTTATGCCGCTTCCGCCTACGAATCCTACATTTGGCAGGAACACGCTTACCTGGATGCCGTGAGTACCGTGCGGGGTATTCAATACGCCAATGATCAGAGTGTTCCGGTGGTCACCCTGGTCAGCGCAGCGGATGTAGACAATAAATTAAACCAGTCCTGTTCCACAACGCCTCGAAGTCTTATTTATTCTGAATCACTCAAAGCTCCCCTCAAACAACTGTTTAGCAGTGGCTATTTCAGGGTCACGTTGCCTGGTTGTCTGATTCATTATGATGACTGGCTCGGAGCTGTATGGGTTGCGGAATACAATGTAGACAATGTATTTAAAGCAAGTTACAAAATCTCCGGCAATTATGTCCTCGCTGACGGCGGTTACACCCTCTCCACCCCCGTCCCTTTGTTCTATGAAGGCGCACGTGACACCGGTTATCAGAATTACATGCTGCCATCGATATCCAACGAACTTTTCCGCGCTCCCACCGGCAATACGACATTTAGCATCGTCAGCGCAGGCAATGGTTCCGGCACCGGCCTAACGCCTAGCACCAGCTTCGGCGGTGACCCCGTTAATTTGGTTTCCGGTAACATGTACACGCAGGAGCGGGACATCGACCTCAAGGGCCGCGGTGGCCTGAACATCGTCTTCGAGCGTTTTTACAATTCCCACGTTCGCAAAGACGGCCCGCTGGGCTACGGTTGGACCCACAGCTTCAACCATTACCTGAAATTCTTCGACGATAATAATGACGGTAATGGCGACGGCAACATCAACCGCGTCATCTGGGTGGACGGCACCGCCAGCACTAACAGCTTTTCCGTGGCGGGTACGGCCAGTGGCGTGCCGCTCGACACCACACTGACCAACCCCAAGGGCATTTACGTGACCGCCCGGCGTGAGGCCAACGGCGAATATCGTATTCGCGAAAAAGGTGGGTTGACGCTGTATTTTGAAAATATGCCCGGCAGGGCAGGGGACACCGCCCGCCTGCTACGTCTCGTCGACCGCAACGGCAACACCCTGCGTATGAACTATGGCAATAACAACAGCGGCACCAATCTCACCTCGGTACAGGACGACATCAATCGTCGTCTGACGTTTTATTACGATAACGGCGATCAGCACATCACCCGCGTTACCGACTGGAGCGGCCGCACCTTTCGTTACGCCTATGCCAATAACAACCTGGTGGGTTTTGATTCGCCGCTGGCGGTGGAGGGCCAGATCGGCTCGACGGTTTACCATTATTACACCGCCGCCGATGGCACCAATCTCGACCACGCCATGGCGTCCTTCACCCGCCCGACGGGTTATTCGATGAGCTTCGAGTATTACACCAACGGCAAAACCTTCCGCCACACCGACAGCCTGGGCCAGAGTTTTACCTTTCGGTACAACACCTTCCGCCGCGAGACCACCACGGTGGATGAGCGCGGCATTAGCCAGACTTATTTGTTCAACGAGTGGGGCCAGCAGCTTCAGCATGTGCGTGGCGACGATTCGCGGGCGCGGTACGAATACACCGACGACGCTCATCCACTGAAAGAAACCCGGCGCATTCATGCCCTGGGCTATGTGACGCAAAACCGCTATGACGCAACGGGCAATCTGACCCAATCCACCTTGCCCGATGGCAGTACGCAGGCATATTTGGGCTATAACGCCTTCGGTTTGCCCACCCAAATCACCGACGCTAACGGTAACGTGACGCTGCATCGTTTTGACGCCAACGGCAATCGCACCGATACCATTACGCTGAAAAAGGGCCGCACGGTGGCGACCCCGGCCACCACTCCGGCCTCCGGTGATGTCCTCGCCTGGACCATCAATACTTACGATAGCAGTGGCAATCTGAAAACCACCCAACAAGTGCGTGATTTTACGACCGTGGCCGGGCCGACGATTGAATACAGCTACGACGGCTCTCAGCTAAACCCGACCACTATTAAGCGCTGCGGCCTGCAACACGACGTTTCTTCATTGCCTGATGGCGCCCTCACCAACCGCTGCGTGAGCGTGGCGCAGAGCTTCGACACCCTGGGCAGACCCACAAAAATCGCCACCAATAATTTCTACACCCGGCTACGAAACTACGACGCCAATGGCCGCGTTACACGCGCTACCGACGCTACAAACCGCTGGCGTGACTATAGCTACAATGCCAATGGCCAGCCCGCGGGCCAAAGCCTGGCCGGGGTCGATGCGGATGGCAATGTCGCTCTGCTCGATCACGGCAGTACCGCGTTTGATGACCTGGGTCGCCCCGTCAGCCGTTTTGACAGCGCCGGTTTCGGCACTCACACGGCATACGACGAAACCGGTAACGTCACCGCCATCACCAATCCCGATGGTTACACCGTGCGCTTTGAATACGATGGCATGAACCGACCCACCCGCGCCTTTGATGAGCACGGCCACGCGGTCAGCACCGATTACGACATCGGTGGCCGACCTATCAAAGTCACCGATCCCAACGACAACAGCACGGTGTATGATTATTACGAGGCCGCAGAAAATGGCCGCCTCAAACGCCTCATCCAGGCCGATGGCCAGTGGCGGGAGTATTTTTACGACCGCAACGGTAACGTGATCAAAACCCGCGACAACGCCAACCGCGAAACCCGCACCGATTTCGATGCCTTGAACCGGCCCATCCGCAGCGTCGGCCCGGTGCATAACAGCCACAATCTGAACAATATCCGCCAGGTGACCGTCACCGATTACAGCGAACTCGGCACTGTGAAAAACATCAGGGCAGGGTACACCGCCAACACCAGCGGCAGTTCTGGTGGCACCCCAGGCAACGATGTGCTCAGCACCCAGGCCACTTTTGCCTACGACGACTTCGGTCGCCGCATCCGCCAGCTTGATGCCAACGGCAAGGCCACCCAAACCCTCTACGACGATTACGGCAACCCCGTGCGCAAAACCTCCCCCAACGGCCACATCGTCGAATGGGCCTACGACCATGCCCGCAACGGCTTATTGACCAAACAGACCGCCAAAACCTCCGCCACCGACGCCAGCCCCCACGTCACCACCACCGCCTACAATGCCCTCGGTCAGGTGAGCAAAGTCACCAGCCCCGAGGTCATTTACACGTATCGTTATGGCCCGGACAACCGCCTCAAAACCGTCACCGACAGCCGCGGCAACAAGACCCTAAAATACACCCGCAGCCCCGGCGGCCAACTCACCGCCATCGCCGACAGCGATGCCAGTGGCAACCCCAACGGCCACCGCAGCGATTTTCTCTACGACGCCGCCCGACGTCTCACCGCCATTACCACGACCCCTAAATCCGGCAACAGCGAGCAGATCAACTTCCTGCTTGACGCCGGTGGCCGCCTGCAAGAAACCAACCTCCCCAACGGCGTCAGCGCCCGGTATCAATATGACGCCGGCAACAAACTCACCCAACTGGTTAACCGCACCCGCCAGGGCGTCATCAGCCGACATAACTACGATTATGATGGCGTCGGTCGCAGAACCACCCACACCGAAACCATCGCCAACAAGACCACCCATTATGGTTATGCCTACGACAACCTTGATCGTCTCACAAAAGTCCTCAACGGCAGCACAAGCATCGAAACCAGCACCTACGATCAATACAACAACCGTCGCAGCCGCGCCTTCGCCACCACCAGCGGCAACATCACCCACTACTACCAGCATGACGCCGCCCAGCAGCTCAACCAAATCCTCACTGGCTCCGACACCGGCAGCGAAGCCGCCCGCTTCCAATACGACAACAACGGCAACCTGACCTATAAAAACGAAAACGGCGTAACACGCAGCTACACCTACAACGCCCTCGAACGGCTGAAAAAAGTCGAAAGCAGCGACATCAACACCGAAAGTTACCGTTACGACCCGCAGGGGCGACGCATCGAAAAAACCGTTGCAGGCACAACAAATACCACCACCCGCTACCACTACAGCGGCCAAAGCCTCTGGGCCGAGTACCAAAGCTGGGGAGAAGCGCTGGCCCACTACACCTACAGCGGCCTCGACCGGCCCATCGCCCGAACCACCCCCACCGCCGCCGACACCCGCTACTACCACCACGACGGCCTAGGCTCCCCCATCGCCGTCAGCGACACCAACGGCAACATCACCGCCGCCACTCGTTTCGACGCCTGGGGCAACAAAATAGCTGCCCTCGGTGGCACCACGCCCCACTTCGGTTACACTGGCCAAGTCCCCGACGCCAATGGGCTGATACATTATCGGGCAAGGTATTACGATCCGAGCATAGGGCGCTTCACCCAGCGTGATCCGGCGGGGTTTTCCGATGGGATTAATTTGTATGCGTACGTGGGTAATTCGCCGACGAACTTTACTGATCCGTTGGGGTTGGGGAGGTTGGCGGTGGGGGCTACGGGCGGGTTGGGGTCTTCGTTTCCGGGGGATAGGGGTGGTAGTTCAGCGATAGATAATTCAAATAATTATCTAGTTGGTCGGCCTCTAAGTTTTTCAGATAGTGCTGGTCATTTGTTTGTTGTAACAGGCGCAAACCATATAGGTGACCCTAATGCATTAATCTATTCTTTTGGTGATTCTGGTGGTGATACTTTGTCCATTGTGACGAATGAAACATCAGGTTTCTCTGAGGGGGCGCATCAAAGCGACATTAACTATTGGCAATCACTGTCTGCTGATGCTAAAGGCCCTGTTTCTTTCGCTGGGAACCCGATAGATATTTCAACTACCGCATCTAGCCTAGCTGGTGGGCAAGAATACAGTGCATTACCATTCTTGCAAGGCGGTGTAAATAGTAATTCTGCGGCGCAGGCAATCGCCAATATAAGTAATGGAGCACGCGTTAATACACCTGATAATCTTTTTTATCCTGGTGCGTCTCAGTCAGACAGGGTGCGACTTTGGCAGTAGTTAGCTTTTAGATGAGGCAGTTATGAAATTAGCGAAATTCCATTATTTTTTAGCGATGGTTGTATCTATCACCTTAGGAGTTGGTACCTACATCACTTATAATATACTTTTTGTTGAAAATTTATTTATTGAAAAGACAAGCGGTACATATTCTGGCTTTTCGATTGGCACATCAAAACAGGGGGTGTTCAATGAACTAACAAAATATCTTCCCAAGGTTGGAAGTAAATATACTACAGAAATTAAATTAAGTGATGAGGGTGGACAAAACGTTATATTTTTATCACTTGATATCAATCAGGTTAATGTTGCGGACTTTGCGAAATTCGATACATGGGTTATTTACATATGTAAGGGTATATGTGACTGGAGAAAAGAAAATCACTGGATATCGTTCATATTTGAAGATGATCGGCTCATTAGGATTGCTGAATATGAAAAGAGAAAATGGGAATTACCATGACAGCCCGGTTGGGGTGAGGCACGAACCTCAACATGATCATGACACGGAATGTAAATATTTTTTTGGCTTCGAAAATCAAATAAGGGGACACAATACTTATCTATGACAAATAAGGGGACACAATACTTATCTATCATTCTTCTCCAGCTTTGCAATTACGGTGACAGTTTACTAAACATACAAAATACGTATTACGTGCATTTAGTAAACTGTCACCGTAATTCGAGAAAATGTGACCATTGGAAGTTTACTTTTTATAATTGGCTTCGGGGTGTCTATTTATTATGGGAAGAAACTGAAATGAAAAATATTGCCATAATTAAACTATTGTCTGGTGCCGGTTTAATGACTTTAGTGTTGGCTTTAGACTCCTGTTGTACGGCTAATGTTAACTATTGGGATGAAATTAAATTAGTGTTAATGGGCTTCTCTGCAGTTTTATTCGTACTAGGTTCTAATGAAATGGTGAAACCAAAATGATCGGCAAAAAAGCCGAAATCAATGGGGTTGGGGCAGATCAAGGGATCAATGGGGTCATATATGGACACGCCCGATAAATCAATAAAAATGGTGTTTTAATTTACATGATCATCGATTCATTTAAAAGAAAGAAAGTTGGCCCAGTGATAGACTGATCGTGACGAAACAATCTCACCATCACCGGAGCCAACCTTCATGACCGCCAATAATAAACGTGTCTGTTACGAACAACAACGCATTAAAACACTCTCGAAAAATAGCGACTCCTATGACTTCTTTAATTTGCTCATGATCAATGGGGTCAGACTCGATTGATCTCCGGGGGTCTTTCAATCTGGGTGGATCAATGGGGTCATATATGGACACGCCCGATAAATCAATAAAAATGGTGTTTTAATTTACATGATCATCGATTCATTCTCTGAAGAAAGCATTTACACAACACAAGAAAGATTAGCAGTCATATATTCGGCCCCAAGTGAGATCAGGGGTTGGATCTCCGGCCATGATGAAAACCGCACACCTGCACCTTATCAGACTCACGGTGCAAATCATCTAGATCAATGGGGTCAGACTCGATTGATCTCCGGGGGTCTTTCAATCGAGTCTGATGAGATAGATCAATGGGGTCAGACTCGATTGATCTCCGGGGGTCTTTCAATCGAGTCTGATGAGATGGACACGCTCCTTATACAAGGCTCATCATAGCCAGGAAAAGAAGCGTTAACTCAATTCCAAAAAGGAGCATGTCCATGAACAAGACTAATACCATTGGTGTCGATTTAGCAAAGAATGTTTTTCATTTATGTGTGCAAGATAGCATCGGCCACATCCTCGAAAAACGTAAACTCGGGCGCAGCCAATTCAAACGTTTTCTCGCCACAACACCCGTCAGCCGGATTGTTTTTGAGTCCTGCGCGACGGCTCATTACTGGACTCGGGTCGCCATCCAGTATGAGCATCAAACATCACTGATTCATCCAGCGTATGTTAAGCCCTATCTCAAAACGAACAAAAATGACTTTAATGATGCCGAAGCGATTTGTGAAGCGGATAGTCGGCCCACGATGCGATATGTGTCATCCAAAACGATTGCGCAACAGGATATCCAGTTACTGCATCGTGTCCGCCAAAGACAGGTGCAGCAACGCACCGCGCTGGTGAATCAAATCCGTGGGCAATTGCTTGAATACGGCATTGCTATTCCCAAAGGGATCAGCCAGGTGCGCAGCCGACTGGCGGGCATACTAGAAGACGGGAAAAATGAA
>CAYNYJ010000003.1:0-72295 GCA_964401355.1 uncultured Ectothiorhodospiraceae bacterium
GTGGTTTTTGTCTCAGCACTCAGCACTCAGCACTTAGCACTCAGCACTCAGCACTCAGCACTCAGCACTTAGCACTTAGCACTTAGCACTTAGCACTCAAATTGGAGTACACATGTTGTGGATTAAAAGCTTTCACGTGATTTTCATGGTGACCTGGTTTGCCGGCCTGTTTTATTTACCGCGACTATTTGTTTATCACGCCCAAAGCAGCGACTCAATCAGCAACGAACGTTTCAAGATCATGGAACGTAAACTGTTTTTTGGCATCATGACCCCCGGCGGCGTGCTCACCATTCTCATGGGGTTCATCATGTTGCAAGATTATGCCTGGGAGGCCTTTGCAGATTCGCTGTGGATGCAAATCAAACTGGCCTTGGTCGCGGTGCTGGTGGTCTACCACGTCTATTGTGGAAAACTGGTGAAAGACTTCAAGTTAGATCGCAACCAGAAAAGTCACGTATTTTTCCGCTGGTTTAATGAATTCCCGGTAATCCTGATGATGGTGATCATTATTCTGGTTTTCGTCAGGCCAGGTTAACAACAAGCTCCGGTTGATTCGGCCACTGCCACTCGGGCAATCTTGGCGGTTCACCACCGGCACCTATAGCATGCAACCAACACTCGGCATCCAGCAGGTGCTTACCCCAGTGCGCATAAAAGCTGCACTGCCAATTACTAACTGCAAGCAGAGGGTCTTGGCTCACGAGGTCAAGACCACGCTGGAGATCAAAATACATGTCCGTCAAATTGTCCGCCATACGCTCACATAACTCTTGGCGAGACTGTTGTTTTACAACTGCGTGATTAACGCCATCACCTTCGTACATTGCCCACAGCGCTTTATCAGCCTGTAAGACCGTATTTAAGCGCAGAAATAATTCACAACGCTGGTCATCATCGTACAAACGGTAACTGTGCACAGTTTCGGTAGGTTCTATTAAAGCAATTACCGCAACATGCAGACGTGGAAATAATTTCACTAGCGTCATCATCCAGTTTGCATCGCGACCAGACCCGTCAACGGATCTGTTACCAGGGGCATCGAAACCATCAATAAACGTGCAATACTCCGTTGCCACTGCCGCCATGCGCACACATTGCAAAGGCATCTTTTCCACAGTCTCATCTCCATGCTATTCAATTAGCTAAGGCTAAGTGTAGTCGAGCCGACGACAAACTGCTTTTTTCGCGCCCTCGATTTTACTGACCACATAAAGATACGAAACGCGCACAGGATGTTACACTCAAAGCAGCCGAATAAATGAAGCCCAGGGCGCGCCACAGGGATTATTGTTCGCCACTGAGACCGCACCGTAGCCAAGGAGTACACCGACCATGACCGACGCCTCAACACTGCCCGTGGTGATGACGTTTGCCGGCACCGACCCTAGTGGTGGAGCAGGCATCCAAGCCGATATCGAAACACTTTCCAGCATGGGCTGTCACGTGAGCCCGGTGGTCACCGCGGTGACGGTGCAAGACACCCAGCAATTGTTTCGATTTCAACCCATGGATGGTGCATTAGTCGTTGAACAGGCCCGCGCCGCGCTGGAAGACATTCCCGTGTCGGCCTTTAAAATCGGTATGATCGGCACCGCCGAAAATGCCGAAGCGATACAAACCATCTTGCTGGATTACCCCGATGTACCCGTGGTGCTTGACCCCTTGATCAGCGCGGGTGGCGGCGGCTCACTGGCCGATGACGAACTCATCGATGCCATGGTCAACCTGTTGTTTCCACTGGTCACGGTGCTCACCCCCAACAGCGAAGAAGCACGCGCCTTCGCCCCCGAGGCCGACACCCTCGATGCCTGCGCACAGGAATTACTGGAACTGGGCAGCGAATACATCCTCATCACCGGCGCCCACGAAAGCACGCCGGACGTCATCAACAAGCTCTACAGTGAAAGTCGACTGGTGGAAAGTTACACCTGGGATCGATTACCCGGCGAGTTTCACGGCTCGGGCTGCACCTTGGCCGCCGCCATTGCCGGGCTGTTATCTCAAGGATTGCCGCCAACCACGGCGATCCTCGAAGCACAGGAATACACATGGGAGGCGCTCAACAACAGCTACCGCGTGGGCATGGGGCAATACATTCCCAACCGTTTGTTTTGGGCCCACAACGACGATGCCGACGATGAGCCCATGGAAAGCACACAACTGCATTAACGGTGTGGTTAACGATGCGATATCTGGCCAGACCCCCAACCTACACCCTGCGTGAAAGACTGACTGGCCTCTACGCCATCACCGATGCCAACGACACAGACCCCTCACATCTTGTGGCCGCCGTGGATCAAGCTCTTTCTGGCGGCGCGTCCATTATTCAGTACCGGGACAAAAGCCCCGCTACCGCAGAACATCAACAGCGCCGGGAAATAACCGCGAATAGACTGCGCAGCCTCACCCAACAACACCACGCCTTACTGATCATCAACGACGATATCGCACTTGCCCAACACAGCAACGCCGATGGCGTACACCTTGGTCAGCACGATAGCGACATCGCTGAAGCCCGAAAACGGTTAGGTGCCGATGCCATCATCGGCGTCTCGTGTTACAACCGTTTTTCGCTGGCACAACAGGCGATTGACAACGGCGCCGATTACATCGCCTTCGGTCGCTTCTTTCCTTCCCGCACCAAGCCCGATGCGGCCCTCGCCAAACTGGAATTACTCCAGCAAGCCAAATATGCTTTCACTGTCCCCATCGTCGCCATCGGCGGCATTACTGCCAACAACGGTGGAACACTGATTACCGCCGGTGCTGACATGCTTGCGGTGGTGGATGACCTGTTTGGAAAAACCAACATTGCATCCGCTGCCCATCGCTATCAATCTTTGTTCGATAGCAATATCGAATAACAGTATTTAGCCATCAAATTATTAATCCGGCCGCTTTATAGACTGGGTTATTCTTGTAATAAAAGAGTACGGTGCAGGGACGCACCGCCGTTGGCGGTAGCCAACGCGAGCCCGCAAAACACAAGAAAATTCGCACATTTTCGCCCGTGTTTTGCGGGCGACTCAAAATGAATCAGGATGATCTATTTTGAAGCCAGGTTAATAATACCTGTAGCGTCGTAAATTGGAGTGATAACGTTTCACCCGGTCATGCTCATTTTCCCACGACGCATTTTCCAGAGACGAATTCCTCGGTAACAAATTCCTCAGTAACAAATTCCTCAGTAACAAAAAGATACGCAACACCTTCGATCTCCGCAGCCATCACTAAAAAACGGAGTTCATCCTGCAAACCTGCGGTGTTTTTGTGTTGACGAATAGCGGGCGGCACAAACACACACAGTGCGCTGATACCACGCGGCCCTGTGATTTCCCGCACATCGGTTGCCAGCGCTCCCAAAACCCGCCAAAATATCGCTCCGATTAAATAAATTTCATTATAAAACCCGTCCAAAACAGGTAAACCCATGACACGTTCTCACGATCTTTTCGTTGCCGCCCAAAAACACATCCCCGGTGGCGTCAATTCACCGGTGCGCGCTTTCGCCGGTGTCGGCGGTGACCCGGTGTTTTTCAAATCCAGCAAGGGCGCGTACATCACCGATGAAGACGGCACAAGCTATGTGGATTACGTGGGTTCCTGGGGGCCAATGATCGTCGGCCATTCCCACCCCGAGGTGATCAAAGCGGTGCAGGACGTAGTCGCCAACGGCTTGGGATTTGGCGCACCTACCGCCCTCGAAACCACCATGGCCGACCGCGTCTGCGAGCTGGTACCGTCCATCGAGCTGGTGCGCATGGTCAGCTCTGGCACCGAAGCCACCATGAGCGCAATCCGCCTGGCGCGCGGTTTCACCGGCCGTGACAAGATTGTGAAATTTGAGGGCTGTTATCACGGCCACGCTGACTCTCTGCTGGTGAAGGCCGGTTCTGGCGCATTGACCCTGGGCGTACCCACCTCACCGGGGGTGCCGGAAGCGCTGGCCTCGATGACCATCACCCTCACCTACAACGATATCGACTCGGTGAAACAGGCCTTTGCCGAAATCGGCAACGACGTGGCCTGCATCATCGTCGAACCCGTCGCCGGCAATATGAACTGCATCCCACCGCTACCCGGCTTCCTCGAAGGTCTGCGTGAAACCTGTGATGAATATGGCACGGTGCTGATCCTCGACGAGGTGATGACCGGCTTCCGCGTATCCCTCGGTGGTGCCCAGCAGCACTACGGCATCACCCCTGATCTGACCACCCTGGGCAAAGTCATCGGCGGCGGCCTGCCGGTCGGTGCCTTTGGCGGCAAGCGTGAAATCATGGAACACATCGCGCCGCTGGGCCCGGTATATCAGGCCGGCACCTTGTCGGGCAATCCGGTGTCCATGGCCGCCGGACTGAAAACCCTGGAACTGATTTCCAAACCGGGTTTTCACGATGGCCTCAGTACCGCCGCCACGGCCCTCTGCGAAGGCCTGAAAGCACGCGCCAAGGCTGCCGGAATTCCACTGACCACGAATCAAGTCGGCGGCATGTTCGGCTTCTTTTTCACGGAAGAAGAAACTGTCAGCAATTTTGCCCAGGTCTCGGCCTGTGATATCGAACGCTTCAAGACATTCTTCCACGGCATGTTGGGCGAAGGGGTGTATCTGGCACCCTCCGCCTACGAGACCGGCTTTGTCTCTGCGGCCCACGGCGAGGCGGAAATTAACGCCACTCTGGACGCCGCCGAAAAAGTGTTCACCAGCTTGTAATGCGCCCGTACCCGGCAGGGATGCCATGTAGCGACACAGGGAGGCACTTCTTGCTCCTGCTGGGCTTGATGCTCAGCATGAGCAGTATTCCCGTTGCCGCCGAACCCATCCCGGTACGCGTCCAGCCCTTCGCCGAGCTGGCCATCTATCCCCCATTGAGCGCCCCGGCCACGGTGGTGAGTGACAATCACAGCCGCATCACGGCCGAGGTTACTGCCCGCATTATGGACATCCCGGTGCGTCTGGGCGACACCGTCATCAAAAGCACACTGCTGGTACGCCTCAATCAACAAGATTTTGAATTGGCATTAATCCGTGCAGGCGCCGCATTGGGCGTATTAAAAGCAAAACTCGACCTGGCAAAATACCAACTCAAACGCGCTCGCGCATTATCCAAAAAACAGGTCGTCTCCGAGCAATTGCTCAAACAACGCGAGGCGGAACGTAATTCCCTGCTGGCCGAACAACAGGGCAAACAGGCCGCCTTTGCCCAGGCTCAACAACAATTAGATAAAGCCGAGATCCGCGCACCCTTCAACGCCGTGATTGTGGAACGCCTCGCCCAGGTGGGCGAACTCGCCCGCCCTGGCACCCCCCTGCTGCGCATCATCGACATCGACAATCTGGAACTGGCGGCGAAAATACAGCCGGGCCAAGCACGCGCATTGCGACAAGCCTCTTCATCCCCAGAGACCTCGCCCACCTTTATCAGTCACGGGCAACGTTATGCATTAACGCTGCGAACCATCACCCCGGTGTTGGATACCCGGGCCCGCACCCAGGAGGTACGGCTGCAATTTAGCGGCGATAAACCCTTGCCGGGCGCGACAGGGAGACTGGTCTGGTCGCCGAGCCAGGCCCACCTACCGGCAGAACTTATCAGCCAACGCGACGGCAAGCTCGGCGTCTTTATTCAGGTGACGGACAAGACCCGATTTATGGCGCTGCCTAATGCGGACACTGGCCGACCCGCTATCGCCGATTTCCCGCCAGATACCGCCATCATCACTGAGGGACGTTATCGTTTGCAGGACGGTGATCGCATCACCGTGCAAAGCACCGCACAAAACCCACCCCCTTCAGAGTCACCCTGATCGTCCCACAAGTTGAGTACAGGCCTGACAAACAGCGTTCGCAGCAAAATAACCAAACATAAATATGTGGCTTAAATCCTTTCTTGGTAATCATGTGCTGGCCAACGCCACCTTCGCGGTGGTGTTGCTGGTCGGTACACTCAGTTATTTGCAAATGCCGCGCGCACAGGATCCGGAGGTCAACTTCAACTGGATCAGCATTATTACCGCGCTACCCGGCGCTTCCGCCGAAGATGTGGAAAAACGGGTCACCAACCCACTGGAAGAAGCTATCCGCAAAGTGCAGGACATCAAGTTTGTTTCCAGTACCAGCCGCGAAGGAATTGCCGACATCCTGGTACGTTTTGACGATATCAGCCCGCGCTTGTTCGACAAGCGCATTAATGATCTTCGCCGCGAGATTCAAAACAAGGCCAATGCAGAATTACCGGCTGAAGTCATCGACCCGGTGATTCTGGAGATCACCACCTCCAACAATTTCCCCACCGCCACCTTGATTCTCACCGGCGCCGCCAACGATGAGCTATTACGCAAAACTGCGCTCAATGTGCGCAAGGATTTGGAGCGCATCAACGGTGTTAGCAGCGTCCTCGAAGCGGGCCTGTCGGACCCCGAAATCAACGTCGCATTTGACCCCTCGACACTGCGTGACAAAGGCATTTCACCCACCCAACTGGCCAACACCGTGCGCCGTTATTTTCGGGATGTGGTCGCCGGTGACATGCGCATCGGCCAACAATCGTGGTTAGTTCGGGTGATCGGCAGCGATGCCGACCCGGGATACCTGGCAAGCCTGCCCATCATCGGCAGCGAACAACACGTCAATATTGGCGAGGTGGCCGAGGTCAGTTGGAGCCACGACACATTCAGCAAACTGTCACGCCACAATGGCCGGCCTGGAATAACCCTCGCCGTCACCAAGCAGGCCTCGGCCAACATTCTCGACCTGGTCGAACGTATCAACCACTATCTTGAGCAAAAAGAAGCGCTGCTGACAGCATCCGGACTGGAGCTCACACTGCTCGACGACCAGACCGAAAGCACTCGCGAGGCCATCAAAATTATGCAGAGCAATGCCCTGCTCGGCTTAGCGCTGGTGGTATTGATCACCTGGATATTTCTTGGCGCACACATCGCCTTTTTTATCGGCATCGGTATTCCCTTCTCACTGGCCGGCACCTTTTGGCTACTCAGCGTTAGCGGACAAACGCTCAATCAAAATATTCTGCTCGGCGTAGTCATCGTGCTCGGCATGTTGGTGGATGATGCGGTGGTGGTGGTGGAAGCCATTTACTATCGCATCCAGCGAGGCGCGCAAAGTATGCAGGCGGCCATTGACGCCTTGAAAGAAGTCTTCACCCCGGTGACCGCCTCGGTGACCACCACCATGGCGGCCTTCCTGCCGTTGATGCTCATGCCCGGCATCGTCGGGCAATTTATGTTCGTGGTGCCGTTTGTGGTATCCGTGGCGCTGGCCATCAGCCTGCTGGAAGCCTACTGGATGTTGCCGGTGCATATTTCCATGAGCAAACTCGATATGTCATCGCCGGGCAAGCTGCAACGCTGGCGCACACGATTCACTCACTGGCTGCGTCTCAAATACAGCAAACTGTTGATTCGGGTGCTGCGTAAACCCAAACGTTCAATCGCCGTGGTGCTCGCGTTGTTCCTGGTCGCAATAACGATCATCGGCAGCGGCATGGTGCGCATCAATTTTTTTGCCTTCGACCCCATGCGCGCCTTTTACATCAATGTGGAGATGCCACCCGGCAGCACCCTGCAAGATACCCTGAATACCGTGGAAGCTATCGCCAACAAAGCGTCATTACATTTGCGTGATGACGAGAGCCGCGCAGTAAGCGCCACTGCCGGGCAGATGTTTACTGATGTCGCGCCATTCTTTGGCGACAACTACGGCCAGGTGTTTATCAGCCTGAAGCCAAAGAGCGGCGACATGCGCGGCGTCAATGACATCATTGAATCCATGCGCGCAGATGTGATGGCCACACCAGCGCCACGTCTGATCACTTTCTTCAAACTGTCCAAAGGACCACCGGTCACCAAAGCCATCAGCATCAAAGTGCGGGGAGACAATTTTGCCGAGTTGCGTGCAGCAACGGATGCTCTGCGCAACATTCTATCGGCGATTCCTGCGGTGAGTGATATCTCCGACAACGACAGCCCCGGAAAACACCAACTCAAACTGCAATTGGATAACGACGCCATCCACCGCAACGGTTTAAATCCCGCCGATGTGGCCAACACGGTGCGTCTGTTATTTGATGGTGAGGTGGTCGCATCGATGCAACACGAATCAGAGCGCGTGGAAATCCGTGTGCAAGCAAAACGCACTCGCCTGCACAGCATCGATCAATTACTGGAAATACCACTCAGCCTGCCGCAGGGCGGCGAGATACCCCTGGGTCAATTACTCCACGCCGAAACCGGCCTCAGTCGCAGCAACATCCGTCACCATAATTTCCGCCGCGCCATCAGCGTCGAGGCCGAACTCGACAAACTGCAAATGAATACACTGGAGGCGAATAAACGGATCATGGCAGACTGGCAAAAAATTCACCTGCAGCACCCCACGGTCGATCTGGATTATTCCGGCGAACTGGAAGACATCCAGGAAAGCCTGGATGCCATGCTGGGGTTATTCCTGTTCGGTGTTGGGCTGATTTATTTAATCATCGGCACCCAGTTCAGAAGCTACTGGCAACCGCTGATGATCCTCGCCACCGTGCCCTTGGCGTTTACCGGTGTCACCTTCGGCTTGCTAGCCACCGGTAATCCGTTAAGTTTGTTCACCCTGTACGGCGTCGTGGCGCTGGTGGGCATTGCAGTCAACGCCGCCATCGTCATGATCGACGCCGCCAATCGACGCTTAGCCGCTGGCATGAGCGTATTGCACGCCACCATTTATGCCGCACGCCGACGTGTAGTGCCGATTATCATCACCTCACTGACCACCATCGCCGGATTATTTTCGCTGGCCACCGGACTGGCCGGTGAATCCTTGATCTGGGGGCCCGTGGCCTCGGCCATCGTCTGGGGACTGGCTTTCTCCACGGTGTTGACACTTTTTGTTATACCGCTGCTGTACCTCACGTTTATGCGAAAGTCTCATTCACAATATTAAGGAAGAGACTGGTAAACTACCTGCTCGCAGTCTTAAACAATACAGCAGCCGTAAAACATGGTTATAAATATAAAGCACATTGTATTATTATTTTCGGTACTTGTCGGCACAGCCTCTAATTTCAGTTTTGCCGCCCTCACACAAGACCCATCGTTGAACTGGAAAACACTCTACACCGAGCATTTCGAGATCCACTTTCATGAAGGTGAAACGCCCTTGGCAAAACGAGTGGGCAACATTGCCGAATCGGTACACACCCGGCTCACCAGCAGCTTGAACTGGACACCACGTCAGCGCACGCAAATCATACTGACCGACCGTTTTGATTTTGCCAATGGCTCAGCTACCCCCATCCCCCGCAACGAAATGCGTCTACTGGTCACGCCCCCTGCCAGCAACAGCGTGATCGCCGACCATGATGACTGGCTGGAGTTGCTCATCATTCATGAATACACCCATATTCTGCATCTCGACAAAGTCAGTGGCCTGCCCGCTATGCTGCGCACACTGTTTGGCCGCAACCTGCTGCTGTTTCCTAACCTGTTGCAGCCTCCCTGGCTCATCGAGGGTCTGGCGACCTACCAGGAAACGAATACAAAAACGGGCATCGGCCGCGGACAAAGCAGGCAGTTTCGCGGCCTGATGCGACAGGAAGTCGTCTCCGGCATCAAACCCCTGCACCAGGTCAACCAGCCATTAACCAGCTGGCCACTGAACACCGTGCGTTATCTCTACGGCGTGTATTTTTATCAGTTTATGGCAGAACGTTACGGCGCAGATAAAATCACCGAACTGGTGGAACAATACAGCAACAACCTGCTGCCCTTCGCCATTAACCGCAACAGCAAGCGTGTTCTGGGCAAAAACATGACGGATCTGTGGCAGGAATTTAACGATTATTTAAAGAAAGAATTTTCTCCTGAGATTAAACGCATTCAGGACGCCGGTGAAGTTTCGGGTCAACAACTGACACACACGGGTTATTTCACACGCTCACCGCAGCTGGCCGCCAATGGCGATATTTACTACCTGCAAAATGACCTGCAATCCGAGCCACGGCTTATGGTGCTCCGGCACCAAAACACTCAGACAGAAATCCTTGCCGAGGTACGTGGAAGCCGTTTTGATTTGCATCCCACTGCCGGCATCGTGGGTGCAGAAATCAACGCCATCAACACCACCAACCTGTTTTCAGACCTTTATCACATCGACCTCAGCACGGGTAACAAAACGGCATTGACCCAAGGTGCACGTTACCTGTACGCGACCTGGAGCCCGGATGGCCAGGAAATTATCGCGGTACACAATCAGCTGGGGCAACATGCCCTGCATCGACTGGATGCCCACGGCACTAAAATGGAAACCCTCTGGCAGGGTACGGACTTCACGGCTATTAGCGCCATTGACTGGTCTCCCGATGGCCGCACACTGATAATGTCGGTGTGGCGCCCCGCAAGCCTGTGGAACCTCGAGCGCTTTGATATTCATAGCCGCCAATGGACGCGACTCAGCCACAGCGAAAATATCGAAACCAGCCCACGTTTTAACAGCAACGGAACCGCCATTATTTTCAGCGCCGACTATGACGGCGTATTTAATATTTACCGGCAAACACTGGACAGTGGCAAGCTGGAAAAAATCACCCACCTCATCGGTGAAGCCCGTTCCCCGGCACTCCGCCGCACGGCATCTGGCGAGCAACTGGTTTACATCGGCCTGGGTGAAAACGGATACGACCTGTTTCAAATTCCACACATCAAACCACTTGTCGTCCTGAAAACTTTTGATGCGGCGGCAGCCACCAAACCAAATATCCAACCACACATTGAGGCTCATGCCCAGCAACAGCCCGACACGCAAGCGAGCATCATTGAGCCATACAATGCCTTGTCACGCATCACACCCACCTCCTGGTTTCCCTACTTCCAGTTTGATGATGTGCGCAGTGAAATCGGCCTCACCACCTTCGGCGCCGACCCACTGCGGCGACATTCTTACAATGCCTTGCTGGGATATGATACCGACCAACAATGGTTCGCCGGGCGCTTCAATTATATTTATGACCGCTGGAACCCCACCCTTAAATTTTCCTTTCATCGACAAATACTGGCCTTTTTGGACAACAGCAGAGAAGTGCAGCGTTACCGAAATTCAGACACTCTTTCCGCAGAAGCCGTCTGGCCTTTTTTTCGTTATGAGCAACAGTGGTTATTACATGCCGGGCTGATCAACGAATCGGAATCTGATAAAAGAATCCTTTCCAGCTTTGGCCCGCTACAAACTTTTTATGATCGCATTACCGGGCTCGCCGTGAGTTACAACTCAGCCCGCCGCTATACGCGCTCCATCAGCCCCAGTTACGGCCGACAATTTCGATTGATAGCGGAAGACAATGAGATTCTTGACAGTGATTTTAGCGGCCAGGTCTACACCCTCGACTGGCGGGAGCTGATCGATCTGCCCGGGCAACACGTCTTCGCCGCTCGCACCGTTGTCGGTTGGGGGACGGACAGTCCACGCGCATTCCGCCTCGGCGGCACCTTGGAGACCAGCGTACCGCCTTCGCCACAAGCTGCCGCTCGCGCAGTCACCCAGAATATTTTCGGCCAACGTCGTTACCCATTACACGGTTATAAAGAAGGCCGTGCCGATTTGCGCGGCCGGCGCATGGTACTGATCGAAGCGGAATGGCGTTTCCCCATTGCATTGATTGAACGTGGCTTCATGGCACCACCCATCGGTCTGCATCAAATCCACGGCAAACTGCGTTACAACTGGGGGGAAAGCTGGAATCAAAACGACATATTACCGGTACTGCGCCGCGGTGCCGGTATCGAAATCACCGCCGAACTGGTAATCGGATACGGGTTGCCCATGAACCTGCGCATTGGTTACGCCCAGGGTTTTGATCAAGGCGGTGAAGAGCAAGCTTATATCGAAGCCCGCATACCCTTCATTTAAGGAACCTCTGATTTATTCTGGACGAAGTAGGTTGTGATCTGAAATGTTCAGATTCACCACCAAAAGTAGGCGCTTTAGGCGACGCAGAAGCTGGATATTTCAGGCACAAGGTACGAGTTCATGAATAGATCAGAGATTCCTTAAAACGGCATCAGGTCGAGGCTTTTGTACAACCACTGAGGCGTAATTGAGGCGGATTAAAACTGAAGGTGAAATCACCGGCCTTGCGTAAGGCGTTCAAACCCAGAATATGGCGGGTATTGCCGGGAAATACCGCGGCCTCCACAGCGTGCAGTACACAGTCTGCCCCCAGCCGTACATAGGCAATCCGGTAAACCGGATAAACGTTGCGCTGACCGTTGGCCAATATCCCGGTCAGTGGTTTGACGTAAGTCACTTCCCCTTTTTCACGCAAGATGGCCAGGGTGTGTTGGTTGATGGTCATGTAGCCGGAGCCGGTATCGAGCATAAACTCTGTCACAGCCAAACCGCGAATACTGCCCTTAATGTAAAAGGTATTGGCGCTCTTATCGTGCATGGGAATGGGCTCTGCCAGCAACATCTGTATCGGCGCAAGCATCAACAGCACTTGGCCTTTATTTCTTACCCCGTTTAACGTCCAGACCGACAATTCTTTGAATGAAAAGTCGTGTTTTACCCAGCAAATCCCGAGATTACCCAGCAGGCTTGCAAACCTTCAGCGGCCCGCGCGCACCAGCCCCCCCAAACCCGCATCTTCCAACGCTGCGTTAAGGAAATTACGAATCAAGTGTGCATACTCAAAGGTCAGCGCCTCTTTCAATAACATCTGCGCCTTACGTTGGCTAAAGGTACGAATCACCCATTTCACACGCGGCAAATTTGCGGCACTCATGCTGAGGTTGTCGATGCCCATACCCAATAAAAGAATCGCGGCGGCCGGATCACCTGCCATTTCTCCACACACGCCAACGGTCGTTTTTTCTTCCTTGGCACCGTCCACAATTTGTTGCAAAGCACGCAACACAGCAGGGTGTAATGAATCATATAAATTGGCAACGCGGGCATTGTTACGATCGACCGCTAATAAATATTGTGTCAGATCATTGGTACCCACGGAAATAAAGTTAACGCGACGCGCCAACTCACGAACCTGATACACCGCAGAAGGCACTTCTATCATCACCCCAACATGCGGCATGCTGATACTAACACCACTGTCAATCAGTTCGTGATATGCGCGCCGCAACAATCGCAAGGCATCGTCCACTTCGGCAACGTTGTTGATCATCGGGAACAATATATTCATATTATTCAGGCCGACACTGGCGCGTAGCATGGCGCGCAATTGCAGCATAAAAATTTCCGGGTGGTCAAGACTGATGCGTATGCCGCGCCAGCCCAGAAACGGATTATCTTCCTCAATAGGAAAATACGGAAGGGTTTTATCGCCGCCGATATCCAGTGTGCGCAGCGTCACGGGCGCGGGCGCAAATGACTTCAGCACCTGCCGGTAAATTTGCGTCTGTTCATCTTCACCCGGAAAACAGTCACGCATCATAAACGGAAATTCAGTGCGGTACAGGCCCACGCCCTCTGCACCACTTTTGCGTGATGGCGTTACGTCAGCCAACAGACCACTGTTAATGTAAAGAGGAATGCCGACATTATCCGGCGTTATTGCCGGCAGATCACGCAGTTCCCGTAATTCCTTAAACAGCTCGGCCTCTTCCCGCAATAAATGTTTGAACTCTTCACGAATAGTGCGAGAGGGATTGACGAACACACGTCCGGTGTATCCGTCGACAATAATACTGCGCCCATCCATTCGGCTCACCGGCAAATCATCCACGCCCATCACCGCAGACACGCCCATGGCGCGCGCCAGTATCGCCACATGCGAAGTTTGTGAGCCACGTTTGGAAACCACCCCAACCAATCGTTTGATCGGGACTTCAGCCAACATGGATGCGGTAATTTCATCACCGACCAGCACTGTCCGGATCGGAAATTTTTTCGGTTTTTGCGGTTCTTTGGAACGCAATTTTTCCAGAATTCGTCGCCCAAGATCACGCACATCGTCGGCACGCTCACGCAAATATGCATCTTCCATCGCATCGAAGGCATGTATGTGTTCGAGTATGGTTTCGCGCAGCGCACCAGAAGCCCAATTGCCCTTTTTGATACGGCGAATCACTTCACCGGTAATCGCATCGCCTTCGAGCATTAACAGATAAGCATCAAACAGTGCGCGATCTTCCACCGGCAGCACTTCTTTCATGCGCTCTAACATAGATTGGATGTCTTTGCGCACGTCAGCAACCGCTGTTTTGAACAAGCTTATTTCCTGCTTAACATCACCTGCGGAGCGATCCGGAATCGCCTCCAGATTCGCCAGGGCATAATTCACTACTGCGGTGCCTATCGCCACACCGGGCGCTCCGGGCTGCCCGTTTAAAGGGGCGACGTCCCGCGCTCCGCGTCTATTATTATTCAATCCGTTGATGCCGCCACTGACTTCTGCATGCGCAATGGCACCGGCCAACTGCGCGGCAATAGTCACCAGAAAAGTAACTTTATCTTCACTAAAATGCACCTTGGAAAGACGCTGCACCACTAACACCCCTTGCAGCTGTCGATGGTGAATAATCGGCACCCCCAGAAAAGCGTGATAACGCTCCTCACCGGACTCGGGAAAATATTGATAGCGCGGATGGGTGGGTGCTTCGGCCAGGTTCACCGGCTCTTTCCGCTCACCAACCAGACCAATGAGCCCTTGGTCGACCTTCAGGCGCACCATGCCCACCGCCTCGTTATTCAGGCCATCCGTTGCCATCAACACATTTTCACAATGCACTTTATCGGTCAGGTAGATGGAACACACGTCTACTTCCATCGCCTTTTTTACACGCAGCACAATGACGTCCAACGCCTGATCAAGATCCTTGGCGGCGGTGACTTCCTGCACGATGCGCCGCAGCGTATTCAGCATGTATTATCCCTTGTTGTCATCAATAAATGGTGCTAGAAACGATGGCGCTGCAAACAACATCCGACAACGCTAAAACCAAAAATGGCGCATCAACCAAGCCCCGAACTCACTGAGTGAAGTTTTACCCCATGTCCCCAGCCACAATGAACGCCACAAGCTTAGCTTAACCTGCAGAGTGGGCGATGCCCGCAGCCAACGACTAGCGCTCGCCGGTTTGATAAGATGCTGTTTGCCGCTCAATGGGCCTGGACGCATCCAGCATTGCATCCAGTAATGGCTGCAATTCTTGCAAGGCACTGTGATACACATCCCGTTTGAATGACACCACCCCTTGCAGCGGGTACCAGTAGTCCACCCAACGCCAACCATCAAATTCGGGCTGATCACCGGCATCCAGCTGAACTTCGTCATCGTTGACTATCAGCCGTAACAGGTACCACACCTGCTTCTGGCCAATGCACAGGGGCGTGGTTCCGTACCGCAGATAACGTTTGGGCAGATCGTATCGCAGCCAGTCCTGCGTCGAACCCAGCAACTCGACCTGGCTGGAGGTCAAACCAATTTCTTCGTGCAACTCCCGAAACAGGGCCTCCTTACGGGTCTCATGCGGCAGGATGCCGCCCTGGGGAAACTGCCAGGCATCTTGGCCAATACGACGCGCCCACAGCAACCGGCCCTGTGAATTACACAGGATCATACCCACATTTGCTCGGTATCCCTCAGCATCAATCATAGTTCAAACTTAACCCAATCCTTAATCAAGCCTTGATTCAACTCTTAGCTCAACCACAGTTCAATCAAAGACTTATCGTAAAAAATTGCCTTGATTGTTCCACATTCGCCGCTCACCACGCAAGCGACGCCTGTTTCCCGCAAAGAAGCGCATTGGTTATGATGGCGTTCTGTTATCGTTCACAGCGTAATGCACACAACCCCATTCAAGAGATTCACATCATGAGCCTGGCCATTTTTGATCTGGACAACACCCTGCTAGGGGACGACAGCGACTACCTGTGGGGCCAGTTTTTAGTGCAACAGGGCCTGGTGGACGGTGATTTTTACATGCGGGAAAACCAGCGGTTTTACCAGGATTACAAAACCGGCAATCTGGATATCCTCGAATTTCTAGCCTTCAGTCTGAAACCGCTCAGTGAGCATCCCCGTGAAAAACTCGACAATCTGCACCGGCAATTCATGCAAGAGGTGATCGGCCCAGTGATGCTGCCCGCAGCCCAATTATTACTGGAAAAACACCGTACCCAGGGGGATACCTTGCTGATTATCACCGCCACCAACCGTTTCATCACGGGACCGATTGCTACGGCGCTGGAAGTGGAAAATCTTATCGCCACCGAACCGGAGATCATTGACGGCCGCTACACCGGTCGGGTCGACGGCACGCCCTGTTTTCAATCGGGAAAGGTGCAGCGGCTCGAAACTTGGCTCAACGCCCACCAGCAAAACCTCACCAACAGCTGTTTTTACAGTGATTCACACAACGACCTGCCACTACTGGAACTCGTCACCCGGCCGGTCGCCGTGGATCCGGACGACACCCTCGCCGACCACGCCAACAGCAAGGGCTGGCCGATTATCAGTCTCAGGGGCAATGACAAACAGCTGGCCACAAGGGACTAATCACTTAGCTGCCCCAATCGGCACCACACCAGCTAGTTGAACCGAGGCCTGCCGCCCGGTTTGAGCGTCTTCAAACGTATCCAGCCATTCTACCAATGGCGCCCAACGCGCACGATCTGATACCGTCCGGCTTTTTTCCAACTCATGCACCCCCAAACCCTGTTCAGAGGCACGAATATAATTCTGACTATCGCGCAAGATGGCCACCAACGGCAATTTGAGGGTGGAGAGAAAACGTTCCAAATCTTGGAACGCCAAGGTGTTTTCCCTCACCCGGTTGGCTACCACGGCGAGCCGCACACCGCTGCTGCGAATCTTGCCCACCAGCAATAAATCCTGAATAAAATGCGCCGCAGCGTGGATATCGATGGGCGATGGCAATACCGGCACCAAAATGGTGTCAACGCGTTGCACGTATTCCACCAGCCCCAAGCCCGAAACACCTGCGGGCACATCCATGATCACCCGTTCCGCCTCCATGGGCAGGCGCATCTGAAAAGCGCGAGTCACGTCACGGCGGCGCTGAAAAGCGGCAATACCGTGAATCGCCGGGCGCTCAGCATCACGCAGACTCAACCAACGCATACTGGAACCCTGCGGATCATAGTCCAGCAGCGCCGTAACGCGTCCCTGATCCGCATAATAGCTAGCCAAATTGGTGGCCAATGTGGTTTTGCCACAGCCACCCTTGGCGTTGAGTACCAAAATACGATGCATACCTATTTATACGACATATCGCTGGTCAAAACCTGATAACTCCTTCTCAAAACCAACCGAGGCCACACAGAGCCAAAATCAGTCCCTGTGCCGGTGGTACCGTCCAAAATACGCTAAAGTCGGTCGGTGACTGTACGATACAGACAATACCGTCCTTTACGTTTTTTCAGCCCTGGCTGATTAGAACGGAAAGAAGCTCGATAACCCACATACAACGTTAATCTGAGAGAATATGAGACAGATATCATGAGCATCCCTGCCCTGAACGCCGGTATTAACGGGATCAATCAAGGCCTTCACAATTTGCGTCGTGATGCCGCCGCGGTTGCGCAGGCCGTTCGTGGCGACTCTAGTGCAACGACTGGCCCAGGCACAGACGTCACTTCAGCATTGGTCAATATGAAGCTGAACAGCTTGCAGGTTCAAGCCTCCGCCAAAGTCGTTGAAACCGTACACGAACTGCTCGGCAGCCTGTTAGACGTTACTGCCTGAAGCGCTTTCACCCCCCCAAGCGCGCACAACACCATGCAAATCCCTGCTGTTAACAGCGCAGCCATTTCCCCCCTCAATCCGACTGCGTTGAGTCCTAAGGCAAATTCCAACGCCCCGACGATCAAGGATCCTGCCATCGCCCCAAGCGCCGTCGACAAAGTAGGTGCCCCCACCAGCACCGCCGACGCCACCAACACCAATAGCAGCGCAACCAGCAGCACGCCTGGCCGCAGCAACTCGTCCAATGGTACCCAACAGTTAACCGATGCCGACCTGCGTCAGGTCGAACAATTACAGGTGCGTGATCGTGAAGTCCGCGCGCACGAGAGCGCACATAAGGCAGCCGCAGGTAACCTCGTCAAAGGAGGTGCCAACTACACCTATGAATCAGGCCCGGATGGACGACGCTATGCCGTCGGCGGTGAAGTCAGTATCGATACCGCCCCGGTGGCCAACGACCCGCAAGCCACCATACAAAAGGCCCAAACGATCCGCGCCGCAGCACTGGCCCCGGCACAACCCTCCAGCACCGATCGTGCGGTGGCTGCCAAAGCCAGTCAGATCGAGTCCTCAGCACGGACAGAACTGTCCTCAGCCAAGGCCGAAGAATCTCAAATGAACCCGAAAGAAAACACAGAATTTTCAACAGTGCCAGACACAGAATCGCCAACGGCCAAATCGAATACGGGAATCGACCGTTATCAGGACACGCTCAATCCACGTGCACCATCTGATCTGCTCGGCCAACTGTTAAACACCTCGGTTTAAAACAAAGCAATCAAAAGAACCACTCAGTGGCAGCCCTGTGCAAAGGGACAAGAAACCATTTCAGTGGCAGCCCTGTGCAAAGGGACAAGAAACCATTTGCCGATAAATAATCACAAACACAATTTAAGTCGGCAGAAAATCGATAGGGTAGGTCACCACCATCACTTCAACATCACGGGCACCGAAGTTTAGTAATTTAACCCTGGCAACCAATCTTCTTTCCAATCTTTCATCATTCAATTCACTGGATATTATTTTGCACGCGGTTACCCGCCCTGAAGCCGCAATGGTAATTTCCAGCACCACTTTTCCTTGCAGGGTAGGATCCTTACGTAAGGCACGACTGTACAAAGAATAAATCGCTCCTTTATTTCTATCAAAGACAAGAGAAACTTCTTCATAAGTGCGCGATAATTTTCCGGAACCCCCGCCACCCGTCACCCTGGGGCCAGCCTTTGCCACCATCTCCACCGGACTTTCCACTTGCGTAGTTTCACGTCCGGCAAGCGCACTACGGCCAACACCACTACTCAAGCGTGAAGTATCAATACCACCACTGCCCGACGCGCCAGAAGTCAGGATATTTCGCTTCATGGCTTTCGCAGCTGTAGCGCCCTTGGCCAAAGGACGATTCTTATTCAGCGCCGTGGTGACAGGTGCATCCCGCAAATCAGCCAATTCATCAGCGAAAGCTAACAAGCCCGAAGAGGCGGCTTTTTTACGAGCTTCAGCGACACGATCAACCTCAGGTTTTTTCTCGACCTTCTTTTTAGGTTTTTCTTCCTTCTTTTTTTCTTTCTTCTTCTCTTCCTTTTTTTCTTTTTTCTTTTCTATTTTTTTAGGAACAGGTTTCGGTTTTTGTTTTTCCAATAATAACTGTGCCAAACGAGGCGGCAACTCTTCCACTTTATCCCGATCGACTTCCGGCAAGGGTATAAATGGAATACCCAAGCTAAATACAAACGTCAACCCCATCGCAATAACAAGAATTTTTCTGAAGCGACCTTCGTCGTCGTCCAGACGAGTCCAGGGCAATATATATGAGCGATAGACGAGTACAGACACGAATAAATTATCCTTTGTCTCGTTTACGCAAAACAGCCAGAGAGATATTGGTGTAATTTGCCTTGGTACAGGTCAGCATGATCTTTTTCAGCAACGCAAAAGGAATTTTTTTGTCGCCCATAATTGTAACTTCACGCGGCAGGGGCTTTCCATCTGCGGCAAACTTACGCACTGTTCGTTTTGCCAAACGTAGCAATTCATCTTTGAGCGGTTTGATTTCAATGCTTTTGGTTCGCGCTACTTCAGACACCGTGGCCACCTTTCTTCCCTGCACAATGATGTCTTTCTCGCTAACAATGATGACCACTGTTTCTTTGGGCAATTGATCAGAGATAGACTCAGGAAGCTTGATTTGCTTCGCACTCGGCAAATCCTGAACCGAAGAGGAACTTACCAATAGAAAAAATACCAGAATAGTAAAGATGTCCATCAACGACACCATATTCAATGTGGCGTTACGTTTTGTACGCGCATGATGCCGCATCATACGTTTGGCGCGACGCGACTCACTCATGGCGCGTCACCAATGGCAATCAATGGAAACAGCTCTTTCCTCACAACCGACGCGACTTCCACCACCTTTACTTCACGAACGGTATCCATGGCTTTGACCAACAATTCATATTCAATATTTGGCTCAAGCAAAATACTGATATTTTGTTTCTCTGGGAATCGCGTTTTAAGTTTAATAAGAAGATCGGAAAGCGCTGAAAAATCATGCTTGCCATCCACATTTTTTATCACTTTTAGAACGCCGCCAATAGTGTCTGCCACAACCAGCTTATCCTTGCGCACGATCACCTCGAAATTGCGCACCTTCTTTTGGTCATTCTTGGTTTGCAACGTTGAATCTGGCGGAAGATTGAGCTCCAAAATGCTGAGTTGAGAAAATGCTGCAGACAACAGCAAGAACGGAATAAGCACCACCATTAAATTCATAAAGGCTGTGACATCAAGTTCCGGCACGCTACGATGGGCACGTCTGACGCGTCTTCTTACTGACATACGAAATCGTTCCGCTTAATCTGCGCTACGAGCGCTTTCTTTACGAAACTCGGTGAGCGAGTTCAGAAACTTCACCGTTGCCATTTCCATGCTGTCAACAATCTCCGTTGTCTTGGTTTGCAGCACCGTAAACATCAACAGCAGCGGAATGGCCGCCATCAAACCAAAAGCAGTGGTATTCATGGCAACAGAAATACTCGCTGAAAGTAAATCCGCCTTATCCGCAGGATTAGCGTTTGCCACCGCACTAAAGGCCTGAATCAAACCAATAATAGTGCCTAACAAGCCCAGCAACGTAGCAATGTTCGCAAAGGTGGCCAGATAATGTGTGCGCTTTTCAAGGCGAGGGATAACCTCCATCAAACCTTCTTCCATCGCAATTTCAATATCATCACGGTGACTGGTCAACCGCAAACGGCTCAAGCCGTATGACATAATTTTACCCACCTCAGATTTCGAACGGCTACTGATCGCCATCGCCTGTTTATAATTATTAACTTTCAGTAGCGGCGTTAATTTATTCCACATGCTACGATTTTTTAGCTTGGATACACTGAGGTACACATACCGCTCAATCGCAATTGCCGCACCCAACGCAAACACCACCAAGATGGGGTACATGAACGGCCCCCCCTCCTGGAAAAATTTTACAATCGCGTTAAAGACTTCCATACCCTTCTCCTTACATCACAATATGTCATCATTATGCTGATATTTATGAGCATTAAGGCACTCATCATGTCATAAACACGCCGCTAAGCGCTTGATGTAGCTCACAACATCCGCAGTAGATCACACCAGAAACACAGTATTAAACGGCCATCTATTGAGGTTCTTGAAATTTATCGATAAAACGAGGAAAACCAACCCAAATTTTTACGACAGATACTTGATCAACAACCCACAACTAGAAGTTATTTAACCCCAGCATCATATAACATTCCATAATATTCAACCTGACGCTGAAAAACATCCCTATCCAAAACTTCCCATGAAGTATCAAACGAGCTGCTACCAGCACCACCCAATAGCGAACCCAAACGTGAGCTCTTCCACGGCACGATATACAGTATCTTCGGCAGCTCGCGGCTACCCTGAATAGCCGTTGAATCCAGCTCGATTCGATCCGCAGCAAATATATCCGGCGAGGTGAAAATGATCATGGCGGCAGCAACAAGATAAAATCTCATTATTTTTTGGCCCTACGCGCTAAATCAACGATCCATTTCATCACTTCCTTGTCTTCCGTTTTGTTTTCTGCTCTGGCCAATTCCTGGTAACGTTTATAATGCACTAACGCTTCTGTCAGCTTGCCCATATACAGCTCAAGCAATATACCAAGATTGAGATGAGCATAAGCGTAATCAGGCTCAACCTGCAAGGCCTTTTCATAATAGGCAAAAGCTTCTTTAAATTTTCCCTCGGCGCGGTTAATAATTCCCAAGTGGTTTAGGCTGACGATATTTTTTGCATTAATGTTAAGCGCTTGTAGAAATTCGCTTTTCGCTTGCTCCATTTTATTCGCACGAAAATAAAGGATCCCCAGATTTGCGTGCGGCCCAGAGTAACTCGGATACCGTTCAATTAATTGTCGCAAAGCAGACTCTGCCTGCGCGTAATTGCCCTCACGCATTGCCGACAGGGCATGTTCATAGGCCGTCGTAATTTTTGGATCAACCGTGGGAAGAAGTTTGCTTGTCTCTTTCTCACTCAAGCTACCAGGGCCCGTTGCCGCGCACCCGACAAGCAGCATAACGATAAAAACAATTTGTCCAAAACGCGTCACATAGAACTCCTGCCAATAAAGGCCAAAGACAGCTTTAAATCTACATTACGGTCCATCACCCCTCCTAGCAACCAATCTTTTAAACCAAACCTAAACACGCTTTCCGTTGCAATATCGTTTCAACAATCCACAATTAATGAATTAATTTTGAAACCATTTCGCTTCTTTCAGACTTGGCATAACGTATTGGGTTAAGCATTTTTAACTTACTAAAACTTTTTTCCATCCACTCGTCATACATCCCTTCACTGACACGACCAACATTTGATTCATGAATGTTAATCGACGTTTCTTCGAACGGGTAGGCTTGTTCTTCCAACAAAATATCATATTGCTCAAGCTCTTCTTCCGATAATCCAGACGGCCGCTCAGAACCCATCAATTCTTGACCAAACTCATTATAAATTTCCGCCAACCAGTAGACAGAAGCCGTTGTCACTTCTGCAATACCGTAATCTGCTGCCAAGGTATAAGCCGCAACAGCCTCTTCCATTTTTTGTTTCTTGCGTTTCAGATTTTTCTTCAGCGGCCGCACCAACTTAATTTGCTGATAAGACTTCATCACCGGCGATGCCAATTCAAACGCCGCGGTTGCCGCCAGATACTGTGTACGCGCAGTGCTCGCGGCTCCTGCAGCTTTATCCCGACGCAGAATCTCCTTTAACCAGTAGCGGCGATCACCTTGCCGCCCCGCCTTACCGTAAAGCACCGCAAGTTTATTACGTGCTTCCGTCGCCTGCTCCATCGGCTCAGGAAACATGCCAATATAACGTTTATAAGTACTCACTACCTTTTCCTGTACGCCGGCCTTTTCGTACAACTCAGCAGCCTGCCATACCGCTTCGCGCTTAATCTCAGGATCAGACTGACTCGCAGACATATTTTCCAGTTCACCAGCAGCCTTCACCGACTTTCCCATCTCCAGATAGGCTTTAACAAGATTCCCAGAAACCCTTTCCGCCAATGGATGATTTGGATTTTTTTCACGAAAGGTAGAAAACTTTTCAACAGCTTGCGCCCATCGTTTAGACTCCATCAAGCTTGCGGCAATATCAAATTCTGCGGACACGATAACAGAAGAGCCAGGCGATACTTGTTTAACACGTGAAAACTGGGCAATCGCTCCTTGCAAATTACCCTTGGACTTCATGTACTCGCCCTGTTTATAAACAGCTGCCGCCAAACCATCAACTAACAGTTTTCGGCCTTGATCATCTTTTCCCATTAAACTCAAGGCGACCTTATATGCCACTTCCGCCCGGGTATAATCGCCTTTTTCGAATTCTGCACGGGCAATAATTTTCCAGGCCGTGCGCCGCGTTTCCGCCTTCGCCCCCTGTGAAATCTCAAGTATTTCTCGCGCAGCCACTGCCGCTTGCGCATATTTCTTTAACGCAAACATGTCCTGCGCGGCCTTGGTCAGCACTTCCGCAGCACGCGTGTCATCAGGAAAGGTTTTCCCAAAACGCAATGCGCTCCCCACCGCTAGACGGCTGAAAGTCAACTTTTGTTTCCCGCTCGCCTGTTTTTCCGCTTCAGCATACGACAACAAGGCCGCATAACCAGCTTCTGCATCTCTGCCGAAACGCAAATACTGATATGCTGTTTTTTCAAATTGCTTCGCGGAGCTTTCAAACTTGCCAGCTTCAAATAACAGCTCTGCATATAGAAAATTGAGTTTCTGCGAACTCTTGCTTTGTCGAAACCATTTTAGATGTTTGCGATACCAAACAAATGCCTGTTGATAACTTTCAGGCGTTTTTGTTTTTTGCGCCTGGGCATGAACATGTCTGACAACATCTTCGGAATTTTTTCTTAAGGCTATTTTCAGCTGGGCCAGGATTGTGTCTTCCTGCTCTTCATATCGTTGCCAGTACGACCCATTAATCCGATAACGTTTAACAAAACTTTTTTTCTCTTCAATCAATACACTGGCGAACCCTGCCGCCGTATATGTTTCTATTGCTTTGAGATCAAACTCATAGGCTTGCTCATGCATGGGATACGCTTCTGAGAAGGCATGATAGGCAGTAGCCGCATCGCGCACTCGCCCTTGTTTGACATAAAACTCCGCTAATGCCTCGTATATCTGTATTTCATAATCACGCCGCGCCGAGCCTTTAAAAAAATCTTTTATAGCGTCAGGGCCACCCAATTCGTTGAAGCTCAGAATCGCAACCCGAAATACGTCATCAACGAGTTCTTTATCACCACGGCTTAATTCTTTCTTTGCGACAAGGCCAACGGAAGGTTTTAATTTACGATCCACCAATTCAAAAAAAGCGCGCAATGCACGTTGGTATTTTTCCTGCTTAAACAAGGCCCAACCCCGCTGGGCCATGGCCTTTTCAAAATAACGTGATTTTGAGCCCACCGTCAGCACCTGTGTATATGCCAGTTCTGCGGGTTTAAATCGGCGTAGGCCGAACATCAATTCACCCCGGCGAAATTGCAGTTCATCCCTGTTTTCTGCGCGCGAATTTATTGCCAATAAACTCTTCAAGGCGTTCAAGGCTTTTTCTGGCTGACCGGCCTGCTCGTAGGCTTTGGACAACTGGTAAAGCAGACCAGCACTTTGTGCTCCACCACTCGCCACCTTCAAAGCATCTTCGTATAATTTTATCGCGCCCCGATAGGTGATGTTACGCAAGGTGTCCAGATCGGCATCGACGCCCGCATCTCCCTGACCAAAAACCTCCATCTGTTTCTGGAAGCGTTCTTCACTACGCTCCATTTCCAAATCTGCCAGACGACGCATTGCCTCAACCTTTTGCGATTCCTGTTTGGCCCCGGCCATGAATTCCCAATAATTATCCATCGCCTTATCGCGGCCACCGATGATGGGAGATTCCGTATCAATCTGGATATCAAGCTCATCCAGATCGCCCAGGGTTTGCTGTTTGGGAGCACCGGCACAACCTGCCAATATCACACCCGTAATCGCCGCCAGAATCCATAAACGTCGACTCATTGGCCGCTGCCCCAACGCTTCGAGGCATAATCATAGATTTGCGCCATGGAAAAACGCGCCTCGCCTGCATAACCCAGCAAACGTTGTTGACGCTTTTCCAGTTCTTCCAATGCCAACACCTTGAGGTGAGTTTGCAGACGTTCCACCATGCCAATCACTTGGCCTTGCAAGCTCGCAATTTTCCCATTAAGTTTTTGGCGGTGCTGAGGTGCTAAATCATCACTGTCATCAATCTCCGATGACCATTGTTCCAGGCGTCCCATCGACAAGCGCAACTGTGCATAATTTTTTAAGGTTTCCTGAAATTCGTGGGTGGCAAACAATTGCCATAAATATCGACCCCCTGGAGTCTTGGGTAGTTCCGTCAAAACCCAGCTTTCTGCCATTCCCTGATTACCGACGGCACGCGCCAACCTGTCCATCATCGAACCATTTTTAACCGCCGTTTCAGCCAGCGTTACCTGTTCCATCTCACTTTTAAAGGAGGCCAGCGCCTGTTGGTAATACTGTAATGCCTGCTTGTACGCATCCAGTTTGCCAAACGCAAAGGGCACCGCCAGCAGGCCGTCTTGCACGGCAGAATCACTGGGATTTTGCTTGATCAATTCCAACCATGGCACCAGGGACTTTTTATATTGCTGTTTCGCCGAATACGCGCGCCCCAGGCCTAACAGAGATTTGCTCGACATCGGGCCTTGCAAACGTGTTTTTACGAAATAGGACTGCGCCTGATCCGGGTCTTTTTTACTGAGGTAATGGTATGCGAGGGTCAGGTTCGCCTTGTCACGCAAGGCGCGACTCTCTTCGCTGTGCGCGTCAGCAGCCCCTAGGTCGGCCAGCAGTTGACGACCTTCCTGCACCTCACCCTGACGAAATAGCGCGACCCCAAGATTGAATCGACCGTAAGTCGCCCATACGGATTTTTCACTGAGTTGCTGTACCAGAGATTTTTGCCCCAGCTGGCGCAAATGCGTTTCCGCTTCATCGAAGCGCTGCTGTTGCATCAACAACATCGCACTCAACAATAAATACTCCTGCTGTGCCGGGCCGGACAAGGCAGTGACGATGCGTTTTAGCGTGGCCAACGCCTCGTCGATCTGCCGACGCTGATATTGCACTTTCGCTAGGCGCAGCCAGGCCAGATCGCGCAGCTGTTGTGGCTGGCCGCTCTCGCCCAACGCGGTGAATATTTCAGCGGCCTTATGATGCGCCCCGTAAGCAAGATACATCCCGCCCAACGCAAGCTGTAGTTGCGCAGGCGGCCCCTTGATGCGCCCCTGTAACTGATCGGCCTTTAATTGGGTAAGAGCGGCAAAGGGGTTTCCCAGCAGCAAATCAAACTGTGCAGCGCGCACCATGGGGTCTTCAAGCTGTTGCCAGGCGACCGGGGCTGCGAGCGTGAAGCCAAAGGGGAGCAGGGCGAATGTACCCACGCCCAGCAGCCATGCCCGCAAACCGGGCAGGGATTTCTCCTGTGGACTGATCTTGCCCCGCTTATTCCCTCGCATCGACAACTCCATGAACTACTTCCATTCCTTGAACGACAACTCGGGAAAGGCCTGATTTTTGCCGGTGGCGATACGCAGTTCGACCACGCGTCGTCCCACGCCGGAAATAATCACCAGGGTGGCCTCAAGCTGAAAATCGGGATCTTTGGGTACCCGCCCCATCAACACAGCCGTCAGTTGATGACGACCCGCGGGCACATTATCCCAAAACAGCCGATGACTGCCGCCCTTCGAAAGCGCCTCCAGTTCTACTTTCGCATACTGATGAAACGAGGCTGTCTGTTCACCAATCTGCAATTGAATGCTGTCTAACTGAAAAAATGCTGTGGGCTCTACCGACACCAATACCAGTAACTGGGTCTTGGAAGACAGCTCACGCGTCTCTTCCAAAACCGCCATGTCAGCGCCCAGGCTAACAACGTCATTGAGGATTTGTTCGACTTCCGCATCCAGTTGCTGGAAGCGTATCTCACTGTCTGTGCCCGCAGACACACTTATCGCGATATCCGGTGTGGCCGCATACACCGAGCCTGCACCGATTGCCCCCATCCCAAAAAACCAGGATCCGATAAACCAGAGTCCAATAAACCAACGTCCAACAAACCAAAGCACCGACAGCGGTCGCTTTGTGTTTACTTGTTTCATACTACTCCACTCAGCCTTGTGTGGCCTTTCAGCATACCCCAACATTACTGACAACCCAATGCCGGAATGCCTCGAAACGCGGCTTCTTCCCCTTAAGGCTCACCCACTGGCCTTTTTTGCGCATTTTATGAACGATTTTCGTGTAAAAATGGCTTTCCACTCAAAAAGTGGCATATCGTAAAATCATGTTTCTGATGCAGGGTTCAACATTTTTTCATATATTCAAACACACGGTATGGGAAAGCAAACAAAAGAAACCATCCGGCGAAGCCAAACGTGTAGTAACCTGTAAAGTGATCCGCGGGCTTAAATTTCAAAACAATTTCAAAAAGCGACGGGGCAAACTGCGGCTGACGACAGTCAAAAATAAATTTATCATCAGCGCACCGCTGAACTGCAAGCATTCTATACTGGCCTGCCCCGCCAACGAATGATCAATGGAAGGATACGCATCAATGTTTCAGTCAAACGAACACAACGGTTCCGTTGTTTACGTCACAGACTCAAAATCGTCGCGTACTTCATCCCCCGACACTCCCGCAGAATCGGAACCGGCAACAGAAAAACTGCCCGGCCAACGGAAATCGCCTTTTGGCGCTTTTTCCGTCAAGAGCATTGCCTATGCCTGCGCCACCCTCATCATCGTCCTGTTTCTATCGATCACAGTCACCAATTTACTGCTCTCCAAAACCTATTTCCAAGGCCCGGAAGACAATGCTCTAAGCCAGCGTCTGGCGGACAAAGCCCAGACACTGGAAACCCAGCTGGCCTTTTTTCAGCAAATCGTCGATCACCTTGCGACCCAGCCCACTACCCAGGATCTCCTTGAAAATAAAGATGAGATCGGCGCCCAGACCTGGTCTCTGCAAATGCAACGTTTCCTGCCCCAAGCCATGGGCGTGGCCTTGCTGACGACCACCGGTCAATTGCTGGGAATACCCGCCGACGCCCAACTCAGTCCACAAAGCCTCACGGATCTCGCCAAACTCAGCCAGGGTGAACTTATCAGCATGCCGCCCGTGCACCGCCACACAGAAGAAACCAGCCATTTTGATCTGGTCGCTCCAGTATTGGATGAAGCCGATTTTCCACTCGGCATGGTGTTCGTCAGTTTTGGCCTGACGACCCTCCAGTCCGCGCTGCAAAACAACACTGGCAGCGGGCAAAAACTGGTATTAATCGACGGCTATGGCAATGTCATCGGCCAACAAGACCGTACAGCCCACACTGGCAACATCCTTGAAAAGCGCATCTTCCTCCAAGGGAGCGACTGGCAGCTCAGCCTCAGCGAGAATATCACCGGCTCATTGCCCAGCTTTTTGAGCCTGGTAATCTTCAATATTTCCGCCATATTGCTCATCATCGGCATCATCACCTTTATTGTGCGTCACTCCCTGCGCACATTGAGTACGGATTTTGCGCAAATCAAAGGCCTACTCAATGGTCTCGCGGAAGGAGAAATGCTGGAAGAGGAATTCGCCACCCCACTGCTGCGCGAGACCGCCGAAATCCTGCCGTCCATCAGCCACATCCAGCGCGGTATCGAGAAAAAACAACAACTGCTGGATCACCGGCAGCTCAGTGACGAACTCACCGGTCTGGCCAATCGTCGCCAGTTCAATATTGAATTCGCCCGCGCTTACAACTTCGCGCGACGCGGCACCCCGGTCTGCGTGACTCTGATCCAGCTGCAAAATCTGCATCGGCTCGACCCGCAACAATGCTCGCAAGTCGTCAAACTGCTGGCCAAAACACTCAATGAACACGCCCGCAAGGTCGACCACATCGCTCGTCTGGAGCCCGATCAGTTCGCGTTGCTGATGTTTGGCATGTCCGCAGAAGGAACCACGCCCTGTCTGGAGCGCATGCACAAATCTTTCCTGGGTCATCAGGCCCAGCATCCGGCGATCCCGGATGAACTCATCAGCAGCCTGGTATTCGGCTATACCCTGATCCACCCCCACCGCGATAATAACGCCGCTGAAGTACTGAAACGCGCCGAGGCCGCGCTGGCAGAGGCGCAGGAATCTGACGAACGCTGTATCATCACCGCATGATTGTTATTCACGACCGAAAAGGCCTTTGTACGCTGATGACGCTGGAGATCGACAGCCTGCAAAACGCCGATCTGCGCGATGCCAACCTCGAAAATGCCAACCTGGTGCAGTACGACCTGCAAGGGGCTGACCTGCGCGGTGCCAATCTCATCGGCGCGGACTTGCGACTGGCCAACCTCAGCGGCGCCGACCTGCGCGGCGCGGATCTCAGCACCGCCGATTTTGCAGGTGCCAATCTGGAAGGGACGAAAACGGATACCCCGTTATTACCCGTTAGCTAAAAATACCGACGAGTCAGAGCTGGAATCCCGTGCGTTATGACATTCTCTGGATCCCGGCCTACGCCAGGATGACGGTAAAAATTATTGCCCAATAAATATTGAACGCAACGTGTCATTTAACGAGTTTCAGCAGGCCACAGCCACGCGGCGCCCCGTACTCCACTGGAGTCCCCATGTTTTGGCGGTACTAATCGCGTACGCACCGGCTCCCCCACCCGTCCGGTACTGAATACGTATTCACTCCACAACATCGGCACGGCCTCGTACAGGCGCGCAATATTCGACAAACCACCGCCCAGCACGATGACCTCCGGATCCAGTAAATTGATCACCGAAGCCAGGGCGCGCGCCATGCGCCGTTCGTAACGTTGCAGACTGGCCTCGGCTGCAATATCCCCCGAGGCTGCCAACGCGACGATGTGCGCCGCATCCTGCGATTCGCCGACCACCGACTGATGATCCCGTGCCAGACCCGGCCCGGACAGAAAGGTCTCGATACAACCGCGTTTACCGCAATAGCAGTCCGGCCCTGGCAACTCCTCCGGCGCAGGCCACGGCAGCGGATTATGCCCCCACTCACCGGTAATCGCGTTGGCACCGCGCAACAACTGACCATTGACCACTACGCCGCCACCCGTGCCGGTGCCGACAATCACCCCGAACACCACCGAGGCTCCCGCCGCTGCGCCGTCCGTCGCCTCAGAAAGCGCAAAACAATCGGCATCGTTGGCCATTCGCACCGAGCGCTGCAACGCGGATTCCAGGTCGGCTTGCAGCGATTGGCCGTTGAGGCACACGGAATTGGCATTTTTCAACCGACCGCTACCCGGTGCAATCGCCCCCGGCGTCGCCACCCCCACGCTGGCGGTCTGCCCCAGGGACTGCTCCAGCGCCAGCACCAGATCCCGGATCGCGCGAACCGTAGCCACGTAATCATCCACGGGGGTAGTCACCCGTTGCCGGGCCAAAGTCACACCACACACATCCAGTGCAATGGCTTCGATTTTACTGCCGCCAAGATCAACGCCGATACGCATCATTGCCCATTCAGTCACCCACCTTTTTGATCTTCTGCAACTTATTCTTCACATCAACGCGCAACACAAACTCGCCGTACACCCCTTGGTGCGACACAAAAGGACGCAGGATATCAGCAGGAAATTGCAGATGTTGCCCATCGGCCAGCGTCACCACCACCTGATGTGCAACCCCCTCGTAATAAGCCAGATATTTTTCGGCCGAAATGGCCAGTCGAAATCGATACTCACGCATGGCGCGCGCTCGCGTCATTCCCGCAAGGCCCGCTCAATGGCCTGCGGATTGAAACCGCGCAGCACATTATTGTTCACCAGCAGCAGCGGCACACCATTGCCTTGCAAGGCCTTGAACTGACGCTGCCCCTCCGGTGATTTTTCCACGTCATATTCAAAGAAGGGAATATTATTTTTGCGCAGATAAGCCCGCGTCATCTTGCAGTTGCCGCACCAGTCGGTGCCGTACATCACCACCGGCTCCGTGTGCAAGGCCGCGAAATCAGGCCGCGCCACCAACAGCCCGTGCACCGAACTCCAGTTCAGAGCCAGCACTGCAACCAGCACCGCCGCCACCGAAAAACTCACCAACATTTTTTTCATACTTTACACACGCCACGTCATAGCAGATATTGAAGGAGCCTCTGATTAAGTCATAAACGAAAATCTTGAGAGCCCAGATTTAAGCAGAGGTTCCTTAGTTCATCTTAGCCCGAAGGACAAATATTTTCATTATGCACATCGACATGCACATCGACCCCAAAACCGGCCTGCTCGACGCCGCAAAACAAGTGCCCTCGCCCAATTTCGATGCACGCCCAAACGACAGCGCCATCAACTTACTGGTGATTCACGCCATCAGCCTGCCCGCCGGCGAATTCGGTGGCCCGTGGATTGACGACCTATTCTGCAACCGACTCGAACCGACGACGCACGCCGACTTTACCGAAATTTGTCAGCTCACCGTCTCCGCCCACCTGCTGATTCGCCGCGACGGTGAGATCATTCAATACGTGCCCTTTCAGCAACGCGCCTGGCACGCGGGCGAATCGCGTTTTCAAGACCGCGAACACTGCAATGATTTTTCCATCGGCATTGAATTGGAAGGCTACGATGCACACGCCTTCGAGCCCGTTCAATACCAACAACTCGCACAACTCACACGTGCCCTGATGAAGGCCTATCCCGGCATCACCCGCGAACGCATCACCGGCCACAGCGACATCGCCCCCGGCCGTAAAACCGACCCCGGCCCTCTGTTTGACTGGCCCTTGCTGTGGCAACTGTTGTGACAACTGTTGTGACAACTGTTGAAACCCGACCCGCACTAAACTCAAACACCGCAATTCCGTTATGATGGAAAAAACCACCACCAAGAGTAGTCAGCCACCATGTCCCTGCTTGCCATACTGATCAGTCTCGCCCTGGAAAAACTGGCACCCGCCATCGACGGCCTGCGCAGCCTGAACTGGTTTCAACAGTATCATCACTGGATTCACGCTCGACTCGCCAACCGCAAAAACTGGCAAGGCATTCCCAGTCTGCTCATCATCATCTTATTGCCCGTCCTCGGCATCGCCGTCATTCAGCATTTTCTTAACGACCTGTTAGCACTCTTCAGCTTTTTATTCAGCATCGCAGTACTCGTCTATTGCCTCGGCCCCAAAGACGAACACCGCCGAGTGAACGATTACCTGGATGCCATCGAAGACAAAAACAGAAGCGATAACGACAGCCTACAAACCGACCTGTCAGAAATACTGCGCGCCGGCGGGATCGTTAGCCGTGACATCGGAACAACAGAAAATGAAACAACCCGCATCGACAAGCTGATCAAAGCCATACTCATCATCACCCATGACCGCATGCTCGCCATCCTGTTCTGGTTCGTCATTCTCGGCCCCATGGGCGCGCTGCTGTACCGGCTGACGCTGGCGCTGTTACAAATTGAAGAACAAAATAAAGAACAAAGTGATTCTCAAAACATGCCGCAAACGGTGGAAGACGACGCAAACGAACAAACAGAAAAAGTGACACTAAACGCAGAGACCGACACCGAACTCACTAGCAACAGTGACTTCAACAGCGCCGTTAAAAAACTGCACCACCTGCTCGGCTGGATACCCAGCCACCTCACCGCCCTCAGCTACGCAGTGATGGGCAGCTTCGTGCATGCCCTGCGCGCCTGGCAAAATACACCCAACGAATATTCGATAGAAATTTCCGAGGACGACACAGACAGCGCCGAAGAAACAAACACAACCAGCAACCACAATCTGCTACTGCGCATCGGCATGGCCTCTTTGCAATTCGACAGAAAATCCCCCGAAGATAACGATGCCGTGCGTGAAACGCTGGGGATGTGTGGGCGCAGTTTGGTGGCGTGGGTGACTATTTTGGCATTGATGACATTGGCGGGCTGGGCAAGTTGATGGCTTGCGAAAAGCAAGAATATGCGCTTGTTCATTGCTCGCACTAATAATCACATGCAGCGCAAAGCGCTCCGATTATTGCACCCCACGAGCTAAAAAATATGTCCCCATTATCTGAAAAAGGTTTTCTTGGCACAGAAATCAATAATTGGATCCCTAGAATACGGGAAGCACATCCTGAGTTTTTTCAGTTGGTAAACGATCTTAATACATACTGCCAGAAATCCATGTTTCAATTCGACGTACATAATAGAGACAAACAAGAACTTTTAGTTTCAACACTCTTTATTAGAATACTAGAAAATTATCAAGCCGCTATTTTATTGGCTGAAAGAAGATCACTGCCACCATCACGTTCATTGGCTCGCATAATAATTGATGCCTTATTTGTTTTATGTGCAATATCAAAAAATGAGAAATATGCAGATGAGTTTATTCATGAAGACCAGATAAGCCGCCGTAAATTCTTGAATAAATACCGCGAATTACATCGAGACTTACCCACTGAAATAGACAAGGAAGAAATAGATTCTCCTGAAAAAGAAATACAAGAAGAAATACAAAACGACGGAATAAAAAGGAAATCTTTTGAACAGCGCGTAGGTTGGGGTGAATGTTTTTTATGAACCCCAACATGCCAAGGTAACAATTTACCTCCAAAGCTATACTCAAGCTACAGCAAGAAGATTCATTTCAATGATCGTGGCCAACGGGACGTTTACATTCCGCACCATGATCATGTTGGGGTTCGTGCCTTTTATGCCCTTTGGGTACACCCCAACCTACGGCCCTACGCTCAAACAACAATTGCTTAACCCAATGAAGACTGCGATGCTCGGCTGCATCGAAGGGAGGAAGGTCAACAACAAAACCATCCCCTCTCCCAAAACTGGGAGAGGGCTAGGGTGAGGGTTCATGAAACAACCTCCGAGCAATCACCCCTCACCCCAACCCTCTCCCCCAAGGGGAGAGGGAGTAAAACCAGCTCTCGGAAATCTACGACTCTGTTCAGACCACGTAGGGCGCAATAACCGAAGGGCATTGCGCCCTACAAAATTATGAGCCCTCACTTCCTCCACCAAACCAAAACGCCGAATCCTTCTCAAGAAATTCCGAATACGGCATGTAGTGCGAACCATCGCAGGAAAAGGTCAAGCTGATTAATCCGTTGAAAATATTCACCGAGGCGGAACGTAAATAAATAGTGTCATCGGCAAAGCGCAGAGTTTGTAATCCGCGCAAGATCGGCCCTATTTTCTCAAACGGTATTGATGCGTCATCCGGGTAAGTGCGACGCGGATAGGCCAGGCACACGTCAGGGTCTGAAAAGGCGTCGCTCTGCAGGATGCGATAGCGATAGGGGTCGGCCATGGTCCAAACCGTGGCGCGGCTGCTGGAGAAATGCAACACACATTGAAACACGCCGCGGGCGACGATCAGTTCTTCCATGATCGACATGGCCTGATCGATGCCTTTATCCAGCTGACTTTCCACTCGCGTTTGTTGAAACACAGTGCCGCGAATGGACGGGTCGCCTTTTATCTGCTGCCATTGCACCGGCTCAACATAAAGCTCGCCCGTGGCGGGCACGTTACGCAAATCAAGATCAACGCCCAAATAACCGACCGCTTGGCCATTTTGATAAAGCGTTTGAATGGCGGTTAACGAGGGGCGTTGCGCGGACAAGCTGATGTAGGCATCGGAGAGTACAAAGTCCCGGTCCGGCCGCACTTCCTTCATATAAGGACGCGGCGAACGGTCTCGTCCAAAATGTTCGGGCATCCGCCCTGCGCTACCGACATTGTCCGACATCTGTATGCCCTGCATGTCCACCACGTACATGTAGGTGCAGTAAGGCATGGTGTCGAAATGGGATAGCAAACTGTTTGTCAGTTGATCCCGGTCTGGCCAGGCCTTTTCACAATCTGTCGCCGCCTGTTGCACGGGTACAGCGAGCAACTCGAACACCGCGATGCGCTGTTCCCGAATGCTGTCTTTCCACGATGTGAACATGGCCGCTTAACTTTCCCCAACGGAATAAAGAGAAATAAACCCAATCATAAATCATTGATGCTGACCGACGGTTTTTTCTCTGCCTGTCGCACTATAAACCATCACGATAAAACATAACGATAAACAGTCGTCATAAACGGATACGGGTCATCTTCTCCGTGCAGTTTTGTGACCACGCGCATTTTCACCGGAACGCTGACCATCACGATGACCCACTCTTGGTTGCTTGGGTTTTTTAGGTTTGAAAGGGCGAGTATTCAACTGCGATTCCGGCAAGTCATGCACCGGTTCAAAACCATCCATCAATTTTCGTGGTAACAGTTTCTTGATCAGTCGTTCAATGTCCGAGAGCTGCTTGAACTCATCGGCACTGACCAGCGACACCGCCTGACCGGTAGCTCCGGCACGACCGGTACGACCGATGCGATGCACATAATCTTCCGGCACATTGGGCAAGTCAAAGTTGACCACCTGCGGCAATTGCTCGATGTCCAGACCACGGGCGGCAATATCCGTCGCCACCAACACCTTGATCTTGCCGCGCTTGAAATCAGCCAGCGCCTTGGTACGCGCACCCTGACTTTTATTACCGTGAATCGCCACCGCGCGAATACCCTTTTCATCCAGGTATCGACTCAAGCGGTTGGCGCCGTGTTTGGTTCGGCTGAACACCAGCACTTGCTGCCAATCATTGTCGCGAATCAAATGCGTGAGCAAGGCGGACTTTTGTTTTTTGTCCACCGGGTGTATCCACTGTTCGACGGTGGGCGCGGCGGTGTTGCGCGGGCTGACCGAAATCTCCAGAGGATTATGCACCATGCCTTTGGCGAGTCGGCGAATGTCATCCGAAAAGGTCGCGGAGAACATCAGATTTTGACGTTGCTTGGGCAAAGCGGCAAGGATTTTACGAATATCGTGAATGAAGCCCATGTCCAGCATGCGATCGGCCTCGTCCAGCACCAGCACTTCCAGGTGTTGAAATTTCACCGCATTTTGATTGTAAAGATCCAGCAACCGTCCCGGCGTGGCAATCAGCACATCAACGCCTTTGCGCAGTTTCATCATCTGCGGGTTGATCTTGACGCCACCAAACACCACCATCGAGCGTAACGGTAAATGTTTACCGTAGGTGGCGACGCTCTCTGCAACCTGTGCGGCCAGCTCGCGGGTCGGGGTTAAAATCAGCGCGCGCGCCTGATTGGCCTGCGCGGCTTCGCCTCTCGACAACAGCTCCAATATTGGCAGTGTAAACCCTGCGGTCTTGCCGGTGCCGGTCTGGGCGGCGGCCATCACGTCGCGACCCTGGATCACCGCAGGGATCGCTTCAAACTGGATCGGCGAAGGGGTGTCGTAACCTTTTTCGGCAACGGCTTTAAGAATAGGGGCGGATAGGCCCAAGTCGGCAAAACTCATAGGTTTGTCTCTGCTGGCAGATGTTCGGAACGGAAATGTCGGTACTACTCGAAACTACGAATGTCGGTACTCACTAGTGTAGTGCTGAATTCAGGATAGTGGCCGGAGGTACGACGGGCGTGCAGCTTACAGGAACTCACCGCGCGACGCTATCCATACCCCAAACCGGGTGACGGCGTCCCGCAACACGCTGGTTTATTCCACCACCAAACCCACATGAAACACCACGTCTGGCGAGGCGTGTACGGTGAGATCTTCGCTCACCATCAACTCCAGGCGAATGTTCTTTGTCAGCTGAAAATCACCGCCCATGAGCAATTGCACGGCGTTGGCACTGATCTGCTGCAGCGCGCTTTTGTCGTAGAGCGCGCTGTGAAAATCCGCCTGTAATTTCAGGGTCAACCACGGCAGCACGCGTGCGCCCGCACCGAGGCTGGCAAAGGCGGCGACACGGCGCTGTTGATCTGCCAGCACATCGCCATCGCCCATCAGCAACAACCCGCCGCCACCGAACAGCTTGCCGGCGTAACCGAACCACTGCGCACGGCGATCCGCCGTTGCCCAAAGCGCGACTTCGACAGCGCCGCTGCCACGCAGCGCATCGCTATCACCAGTGGGCAAACTCAGCGCCCCGCGCAAGGCCAGCCGAGTGCCGTCAGCCACAGTCTGCCACTGTTTGGCGGCGGTCAGGCGCAGGTCACCGATGCCGATGCTGCGCTCGGTCAACGACAGTTCAGTGATGCCGTTGCGCTGGTATTGATAGATAAACCGATTGCGCGGCGCAGTATCACGCCCACCCTGCGGCAGGCCGAAGGTGTCATGCCAATCTTCGATGAAAGCGTCCAGCCACCCTGGGCCGTGATCGATATAGGGAATCTGCAACCCCCATTCCCAGCCACTGCCCACGCCCCGCGCATAGGCAAACGTGCTGCGAAGGGTTTCGCCGTCGAACAACAGGCTTTCGGTGGTGCTTCCAGTGACAACCGTTTTAAAGGTGTAGTTGCTGGCGAGGTCGCTGATCAGCCGGTAACGCGCCCGTCCCGCCTCCAACAGCTGCGCGTTGTCAATGGCGGGCAGGGCATGGATTTGGATGATCGGGCTTTGATTGGCGCTGAAAAAAGGCGTGACGATTTCTCGTGCCACAGCATCTTGAGCAACGACGCTGTGCGCGAGGCTAAAAGACAACAACGCGACGCAAGCTCCAAACAGCCCGCGTCGCAAATGCACTATTCGGCCCACTAGCCGGCTTAAGCGTTGTCGGATAACCACGTGCGGGCACGCCCCGCCGCTGCACGCACTTGCGCCGGCGCGGTGCCGCCCAGATGGTCGCGCGCTGCAACCGAGCCTTCCAGAGTCAGCACCTCGAAAACATCCTCTGCAATTTTGTCGGAAAACTCCTGCAACTCTTGCAGCGACATTTCCGACAAATCACGCTCGCTATCCACACCCAGACGCACGGCCTTGCCCACCACCTCGTGGGCATCCCGGAACGCCACACCTTTGCGCACCAAATAATCGGCCAAGTCCGTTGCCGTGGAAAAACCCCGTCGCGCCGCTTCTCGCATGTTGTCGTGCTTGGCGCTGATCGCGGGAATCATGTCAGCAAACACACGAAGGCTGGCGCGCAGGTTATCCACCGTGTCGAACAGTGGCTCTTTGTCTTCCTGGTTGTCTTTGTTGTAGGCCAGCGGCTGGCCCTTCATCAGCATCAACAGGCTCATCAGATTGCCGGTGATACGTCCGGCTTTGCCCCGGATCAGCTCCGGCACGTCAGGATTTTTTTTCTGCGGCATGATCGATGAACCGGTGCAAAAGCTGTCGCCTAACTCGATAAAGTTAAACTGCGCCGAGGCCCACAGAATCAACTCCTCGGAGAAGCGCGACAAATGCACCATGGTCAACGCCGCCGCTGAAATAAATTCAATAACGAAATCACGATCACTCACCGCATCCAGTGAATTTTCCGTGGGCGCATCAAAACCCAGCAACACGGCAGTGTAGGCGCGGTCAATGGGATAAGAAGTGCCGGCCAGCGCCGCAGCACCCAGCGGCATCACGTTGACGCGCTTGGCGCAATCCGTGAACCGACCATGATCGCGTTTCAGATTTTCAAACCAGGCCAGCAGGTGATGGCCGAAGGTCACCGGCTGGGCGGTTTGCAAATGGGTGAACCCGGGCATGATGGTATCGGCTTGCTGCGCCGCCAACTCCACCAACGCGGCCTGCAAACGAACCAGTTCCGCAATAATGGTTTTCAATTCATCACGCAGGTAAAGCCGAATATCCGTTGCCACTTGATCGTTACGCGAACGCCCGGTGTGGAGTTTTTTACCGACCTCGCCAATGTTTTCAATCAGTCGCGCTTCGATATTCATGTGCACATCTTCACGCGCAATAGACCACTGAAAGTCACCGTTTTCGATTTCGGTTTTAATCGCCCGCAGCCCATCGTTAATGGCCGCGCATTCGTCCGTCGTCAGCACGCCGATTTTCGCCAACATGCTGGCATGGGCAATGGAACCTGCGATGTCGTGCGCGTACAAACGCTTGTCGAACGTCACCGAGGCAGTGAAAGCTTCGACAAAGGCATCGGTGGGTTCGGTGAAACGTCCGCCCCAGGGTTTTTCAACGGTGTCGGTCATAATCGTTACGGCTCTTTTCGTTTTCGGGCCCGATTTTCGGGTGCGGTTTTCAGGCTCTGTTTTCCGGTTAAAGACAGCGCCCTCAAGATGACGCGCATTATAGACGATAAACCCTTTAGCCCCTACTGCAAGCGCCCATCGCCCAATGGCCTTGCGTGTTTCCAGTAACGACACACTCCGTTAAACTCGACAAGCAATGAGCCACCGCCCAAAAACCACCCACCAACCGAACGCTGCTGCCCGTCAGCCAGCCGATAACTTCTTCCTGCCGGACTTTTGCAATGTGCGCATGGTGTTCGCAGTAGTGGTGATCAGCGAACTGCTGGCCATCGTACTCACTCTGTCACCCCTGAAAGGCAGCGGCGACCGCTGGAATGATCTCAGCATCATCTCACTGTTTGTGCAGTGGGTGGGACTGAGCAGCGCCGCGGTGCTGTGCCTGTCACGCCCCTGGCTGGCGCGCATGTCTAAAACTCGTTCCGCCACGATCAGCTACCTACTGTTATTACTAACGACGTTAGCGATCACCGAACTGGCGCTCTGGATTGGCGGCCTCATTCAAGTGGAAAATCTACAAACCAGTAGCGGACATCAAGATCTGCTGCTGCGCAACCTGGGCATCAGCGCGATCGTCAATATGATTGTGCTGCGTTATTTTTATATCCAGCATCAATGGAAACAGAACGTACGAGCTGAAGCTCAAGCACGTTTGCAGGCGCTGCAATCGCGCATTCGTCCACACTTTTTGTTCAACAGTCTCAACACCATCGCCAGCCTCACTCAGATTAATGCCGACCAAGCCGAAGCGGCGGTGGAAAATCTGGCCGACCTGTTCCGCAATAACCTGGCCGATGCTAGCCTCCACACCAGCCTGGCTGATGAATTACAACTGACACGGCGCTATCTCGAGATTGAAAAACTGCGCCTTGGCAAGCGTCTGCAACTGCGCTGGAGTATCGACGATTTACCCGGTGAAGCCTCGGTGCCGCGGTTGATACTGCAACCGCTGTTGGAAAACGCCATCTACCACGGCATCGAACCCATGCGCCACGGCGGCACCATCGGTATTGACGGACATGTTTACGACCAGGATATTTACATTTCAATCAGTAATCCGCGCCCTTCCAAACAGGATAGCGAGCAGCACAAAGGTAACCAGATTGCGCAGGATAATGTACGCCAACGATTGGCCGCTATTTATGGTGAGGCCGGAAAGCTCAGCGTGCAGGAAGATGAGAATGAATATATTATTACCTTAATCTTTCCCTTCCAAAAATATAACGTGGCAACAGCTGCCGAAAAAACCGCACCATGAAAATACTCATTGTCGATGACGAACCCCTGGCACGCCTGCGCATGAGCCGACTGTTGGAAGGTATTTCCAATACGGACATCGTCGGCGAAGCAAAGAGTGGCAAAGAGGCTTTATTACGTTCCAGCGTTTTACACCCGGATATTGTATTGCTGGACATTCGCATGCCGGAGATGGATGGGCTGGAAACCGCGTTGCATCTTGCAACAATGCAACACCCACCCGCCGTCATTTTCACCACTGCTTTCAGCGAGCACGCCCTCGCCGCCTTCGAAGCCAACGCCGTTGACTATTTGCTCAAACCGATTCGCCGTGAGCGACTGGAGGCCGCGCTCAATAAAGCACAAAAAATTAATCGCGCACAATTGCTGGAATTGGGAAAACAGGAACAGGCCACACGCTCGCGCAGCCACATCAGCGCTTACATGGGCGGCAACTTGCAGTTAGTGCCATCGGAGAAAATTTACTACTTTCAGGCGGAGCAAAAATATGTGTCCGTACACCATAGCGAGGGGCAGTTGCTTATCGACGATTCACTGAAATCACTGGAAGATGAATACGCGGATCGCTTCCTGCGTGTCCACCGGAATACTCTGGTGGCTGTCGACTACGTGGAAAGCCTGGAAAAAAATTCTGACGGTCACTATCACATTCGTTTTCGTGACAGCGATGACAAGGTGGAGGTCAGCCGACGCCTGGTCGCTGCGACTCGCCGCCGATTAAAAGAAATGGGCAAGGTCTAGACGCTGACCCAATCAGCCATCAACGTGCGGCTAACACCACGCCATCATTACGCATCGTCAAAATCTGCTGGGAAACATCAATGGCTGTATCCAGGTAACTGGCATACAAACCCGGCGTCTGATAACCGATAATCATCGGCACCAGCTCTTTGCCTTTCGCATCGACCAAGGCCAATGTCGGCGTCACCTGCACACCTTGCTGGATACCGAACGATTCTGCATTCTGCTCCTGGCCGGAGAAATCACGCAGCGTATCGTATTCATCCATCATCACTTTGCGCACGATCACCCGGCTCATGTCGCTGCTGTTCAGCCCCATGGGGCCCAGCACTTCCTCTTCCAGCCGCATGCAAAAATCGCAATCTTCGGCGGAATACATAATCAAAATCGGCAGGCCTCTGTTCTTTGCGATTGCACCCACGGCAGCCAGATTATCTGTCATTACCAATTGCAGCTGTTCCGGCACGGCATCGTCCTCGCCATAATCCATATCGGCCTCTTGCGCGGCGATGGCATGACCAGCCACGACCCACGAAAAGACCAGCAACACCGCAAGCACGGCCATCCGGCCAAAACGAAGCAACGTTAAATCAAACAACATAAATCTCTCCTGAGTTCTCGACACACATCCTCTAAGTATAGCTCCTGTAATGCACGCCTGCCGACTATTTTTGTCGGCAGATAAGGATGGCTATTTTTGAATAGCAACCCACGCTGCACCCGCAATAGTGAACGCACTAGCTCAACATTTCCCGCAGATTGGATAAATGGGCCCGGCCTCGTTGCTGCCGTTCTTCAGGGTCCACTTCATGGCCACGCCCCTCCCAGGCGAGGTCGTCTTCCGGTAACTCCGCCAAAAAGCGGCTGGGTTCGCAATCCACGGTCTCGCCGTGTTTGCGACGCCGCGCCGCCATGGTGAAGGTCAGGGTTTTCTGGGCGCGAGTGATACCGACATAGGCCAGCCGACGCTCCTCTTCTATATCGTCCGCTTCCACACTTACATGATGGGGGAGCAGGTTTTCTTCCATGCCGACCACGAAAACATGTGGAAATTCAAGGCCTTTGGCTGCATGTAGGGTCATCAGCGAAACACAGTCATCGCGTGCCTCTTCCTCATTCCGCTCCAGAATGTCCATCAGGGTCATCTGCGCCACCAGCTCGCCGAGGCTGGCATCGTCCTCCGATTTTTCCGCCATGCGCCCCAGCCAGTCCATCAGATCATTGACGTTTTCCATACGCCGCTCGGCAGTTTTGGGGTCGTTGCTGATGTCCAGCAGCCAGTCCTGATAGCGAATATCGCTGACCAGCTCTTTGACCGCGGCGACCGGATCACCGCGTTCGGCCAACTCCGATTTCGCTCGCAGCCAGCTAATAAACTCCCGCACCCGGGTCATGGCGCGGGGTGTCAACTGGGTTTCCAGCCCGATTTCGTCACAGGCATCGCACAGGCTCACCTGACGCTCGGCGGCATAATTGGCGATCTTTTCCAGGGTCACCGGGCCGATCTCGCGGCGCGGGGTGTTGATGATGCGCACGAAGGCGTTATCGTCGTCGGGATTCACCAGCAGCCGCAGGTAGGCCATGATGTCCTTCACTTCCTGATAGGCGAAAAACGAGGTGCCGCCGGAGATCTGATAGGGCAGCTGGTTCTCGCGCAGCGCCTTTTCAAACAGCCGCGACTGGTGGTTGCCGCGATACAGAATCGCGTAATCGCTAAAGCGTCCAGCGCTCTGGAATTTATGCGCCAGCAGGCGCGACACCACCTGCTCGGCCTCGTGCTCTTCGGTGCGCGCCTGGATCACCTTGATGGGGTCGCCGTAACCCAGCTCCGACCACAGGCGTTTTTCAAACACGTGTGGGTTGTTGCCGATGAGCTGATTGGCAGCTTTCAGAATGCGCCCGCTGGAACGGTAGTTCTGCTCCAGCTTGATGACTTTCAGAGTGGGGAAATCCTGATTCAACAGCGCCAGGTTTTCCGGCTGGGCGCCGCGCCAGGCGTAAATGGATTGATCATCATCGCCCACCACGGTGAGCGCACCACGCACCCCGACCAGATTCTGCACCAGCCGATATTGAGCGCTGTTGGTGTCCTGATATTCGTCCACCAGCAGGTAGCGAATACGATTTTGCCAGCGATCCAGCACCTCGGGGAATTCGCTGAACAGGCGCGCCGGCAGGCCGATGAGATCGTCAAAATCCACCGCATTGTAGGCCAGCAAATGACGATTGTATTCGGTGAACAACATCGAGGCAGCGGTGAGTTTGGGATCACCTTTGGCATTGGCTTCCAACTGCGCCTGCTCGGGTGTCGTCATGTCGTTTTTCCAGCTGGAAATCTGCCACTGCATTTCCTTGGCCTCGTCATCGACATCAAAGGCGCGGCGCATCAGCTCCTTGATCAGCGCCTGTGAATCCTGCGAATCATAGATGGAAAAGCCCTTGCGCAAGCCCAGCACTTTACCGTCGCTCTTGAGGATATTCAGGCCCAGGTTATGAAAGGTGGAAATGCGCATACCGCGCTTTTCTTTGGCCGAAAGCTCACCGCCAATGCGCGCCTTCATCTCACGCGAGGCCTTGTTGGTGAAGGTCACGGCAGTAATGTGGTGGCCTTTGATATCGCAGTTCTGCACCAGGTGCACGATCTTTTGGGTGATCACACGGGTCTTGCCGGAACCGGCACCAGCCAGCACCAACAGGGGGCCATCAATATAACGCACCGCCTCTTTCTGGCGGGGATTGAGATCGGGCATCGGGGACAGGCTACCAATAGCGGAAAAATGAGGAGGCCATTCTACCCCAGGCTGCTGGCCTGATGATCGACGGATCAAAAAAAACCGGCCACTCGCTTGACTCTCGCCCAGCGTATTACTATAGTTCGAAACATGTCGAATAATAGTAATGAAATACGAGAGACAGACCCGGTTCAATTGGCCGAAGCCTTCAAAGCTCTGTCCAACCCCAACCGGCTCAAGATATTCCAGCAGTTGTTGAACTGCTGCACGCCGGGCACGGTGTGCTCCGCCGAGCAGGCGATCAAACACTGCGTGGGGGATTTAGGCAACGGCCTGAATATCGCACCGTCTACCCTTTCACACCACATCAAAGAATTAAGCCGCGCCGGGCTGATCCAGATGGAACGCCGAGGTCAACATGTGGATTGCTGGGTTGAGCCCGACACCGTGCAAGCCTTGGCACAATTTTTTCAGAGCGAAGCTTGAACCGGCCCGCTTTAACAACGATTTTCAGGAGAAACGTCATGAACACCAAAACCACCCCCAAAACCCAGGACGATATCCGTCAACACGTGCGCGAAAGTTACGCGGAAGTGGCCGAGGCCAGCAACGCTGGCGATAGTTGTGGAGTCGAGGCCAGTTGCTGCGGGGTGTCGGACGACACCGCCATCAACACCCTGATTTCCACCCGCATGGGCTATTCGCAGGAGGATCTCGACGCCGTACCCGAGGGCGCCGACATGGGGCTGGGCTGTGGCAATCCGCGCGCCATCGCCAGCCTGAAGGCCGGTGAAGTGGTGGTGGATCTGGGCAGCGGCGGCGGCTTCGATGCCTTTCTGGCCGCGCAGGAAGTGGGCAAAACAGGCCGTGTGATCGGCGTGGACATGACCCCGACGATGATCAGCAAGGCCCGCGCCAACGCCGACAAAGGCCAGTACTCGCAGGTGGAATTCCGTCTCGGCGAGATCGAGCACCTGCCCATCGCCGACGACAGCGTCGATGTGATCATTTCCAATTGTGTAATTAATCTTTCGCCCAACAAACGCCAGGTCTTTGCCGATGCCTTTCGGGTGCTCAAGGCCGGTGGTCGGCTGGCCATCTCCGACGTGGTGGCCAGTGCCGAGATGCCCGCCGAGATGAAAAATGATCCCTTGCTACACGCGGGCTGCATGGCCGGCGCGGAACTGGTGGAAAATTTGGAAACGATGATAGCTGATGCGGGCTTCGAACAAATTCGCATTGCCCCCAAAGACGCCTCCAAACAATTCATCAAGGATTGGGCGCCGGGACAGGGGATTGAAGACTATGTGCTGTCCGCTACCATCGAGGCCATCAAGCCCGGGGCAGACTGCTGCGCGTAGTGGGCATTCACTACCATGTGAATGCCTGTTAATTACCCCGGATAAATTCCCCGTAACTTGCTACAACACGCGCAGGTCAAGTTGCGTCCGCTACCCAACAGCCGCTTGTCACGTGGCCTAATCCCCTAATCAATACGCTCGGGAAGAGCGCGACGCTATCTCGACTGCGCCGCGCATTGTGGGCGCAAGTTTCAATCCACGCGCTCGGGAAGAGCGCGACCACCAAAAACCGGAACGGAAGCACAAAAGCAGAGTTTCAATCCACGCGCTCGGGAAGAGCGCGACCCTGTGTAACCATCCGATGACAACCCGCGCAGGTGTTTCAATCCACGCGCTCGGGAAGAGCGCGACCCCGCTCGACGCATCAACGGCGAGCCCCTATCCACAGTTTCAATCCACGCGCTCGGGAAGAGCGCGACGCCCTGGCAGATATGAAACGGTTGGCTGAACAGGAGTTTCAATCCACGCGCTCGGGAAGAGCGCGACCCATTAAAACGATAAACAGCCCCAATTCCTGATCTGTTTCAATCCACGCGCTCGGGAAGAGCGCGACCCGCTCGGCAGTGAGTGGTGCCGCAGTTGGAGTGGTTTCAATCCACGCGCTCGGGAAGAGCGCGACTTGCTCCCAGCGTGCAAACCATGGGGCCATGGTGTTTCAATCCACGCGCTCGGGAAGAGCGCGACACAAACATACCGTAATATTCATCAATGCGCACTTGTTTCAATCCACGCGCTCGGGAAGAGCGCGACTGGGGGCAACGATGTGGTGGGTGCGGTGGGGCCTGTTTCAATCCACGCGCTCGGGAAGAGCGCGACCGATCTGGGTGGTGCTGATATGGCTGGTGCCTACGTTTCAATCCACGCGCTCGGGAAGAGCGCGACCACCAAAAACCGGAACGGAAGCACAAAAGCAGAGTTTCAATCCACGCGCTCGGGAAGAGCGCGACGATGGACAGATTAATGCTCCAGCTGAAGATCCAAGTTTCAATCCACGCGCTCGGGAAGAGCGCGACATCCTCAACATACAAATGACACGAACATCTTCCAGTTTCAATCCACGCGCTCGGGAAGAGCGCGACCTTGCGCCTAGGACGCTGTTTAGCTCGCAGCTCCTGTTTCAATCCACGCGCTCGGGAAGAGCGCGACTACGGCAGTCGATATCTGAGATCGCGTTAACGCAGTTTCAATCCACGCGCTCGGGAAGAGCGCGACACAATTTAAGCGCTTAAATGATGAAAATTCTATCGTTTCAATCCACGCGCTCGGGAAGAGCGCGACAATGAAATTTAATGTTATGGAAGTGGACACAGGGGTTTCAATCCACGCGCTCGGGAAGAGCGCGACCATCCACCAAGTTATTTATGCTGCATGTTTGGTTGTTTCAATCCACGCGCTCGGGAAGAGCGCGACAGACCGCGAAAGTAGGAGTCCCGCGAAGGCCAGGTTTCAATCCACGCGCTCGGGAAGAGCGCGACAGTCTGGTGAGCCGTCTTATCGCTCGTACGGCAGGTTTCAATCCACGCGCTCGGGAAGAGCGCGACAACACCACTACCGTCCTCTACATACAAATGGCATGTTTCAATCCACGCGCTCGGGAAGAGCGCGACAAGCGCTCTTTCGGTTAGAAAACAGCACTTGGCATGTTTCAATCCACGCGCTCGGGAAGAGCGCGACGACCGTGAGATCAGCAGCCCGGCAAAGGCCAAGAGTTTCAATCCACGCGCTCGGGAAGAGCGCGACATCAGAGAGACCCACAAACGTGAGGATTAATAATGTTTCAATCCACGCGCTCGGGAAGAGCGCGACGGCCCGACGAGCGGTGCAAAAACACACATAAAAAGTTTCAATCCACGCGCTCGGGAAGAGCGCGACTTCGCTTATAGTGCTAAAAACCTCTAAATCCTCTGTTTCAATCCACGCGCTCGGGAAGAGCGCGACGATAACTTTTGGTTCGTCTTGGGTCATGAGTTAGTTTCAATCCACGCGCTCGGGAAGAGCGCGACACATTAGCCATAATTCAACCTTAAAAGTTATAACGTTTCAATCCACGCGCTCGGGAAGAGCGCGACCGCTTCACGAATTGCATCAATGTCGTAAACCTCTGTTTCAATCCACGCGCTCGGGAAGAGCGCGACGTGCCTCCTGGGTGGGGTTTTGCTTGGATATCAGGTTTCAATCCACGCGCTCGGGAAGAGCGCGACCCGCTGGGCAGGGTGTAGCGGGGGTTGGTAATGATGTTTCAATCCACGCGCTCGGGAAGAGCGCGACGTGAGCCATGGCCATGTTGCGGATAATGTCATGCTGTTTCAATCCACGCGCTCGGGAAGAGCGCGACGATTTTCCGTTGTGTGCGTACCATGAGGAGCGGGGTTTCAATCCACGCGCTCGGGAAGAGCGCGACGCCCACATGAACACCACATGAACCCCACCCCTATGTTTCAATCCACGCGCTCGGGAAGAGCGCGACGAGCCATGGCCATGTTGCGGATAATGTCATGCTGTTTCAATCCACGCGCTCGGGAAGAGCGCGACAATTTAATGAGCTGCGCCTGCAAACCCAGCGCCTGTTTCAATCCACGCGCTCGGGAAGAGCGCGACAATAAATCGCCAGACTCAAATACGGCAACCAGACGTTTCAATCCACGCGCTCGGGAAGAGCGCGACCGCTCGATTCTAACGTCCTAATTTTTAAAGAACAAATACTACTTATCCGCTAACTTAATACAAGATGGGCAAAAAAACCTATCACATCCACCCAACTATTTAATTTTCGTCTTCAAATCATGAGCTTATGCTTCCGCTAACCGCTATAGGATTTTATGAGAGCACAGGGTTAGCGTTCATAAGATTAATGTATCACGCACAGGATCCGATACTGCTTTTGCTCCAAGATGTTCTACTCTTTGCCTTCCTTTCTTTCCGAGCATGTAAAACCGAAGGCTGTCTTCTTCTGGTTCATAAATTTCAATTAACTCATTTTTCAACATGGTGAATTGTGCAGGATCAACTTCACATTCAAAAACTGAATTTTGTACGCGCATTCCGTAATCCTGGCAGGTCTTAGCAATTCTACGTAATCGTCTTTTCCCTCCTTCGGATATAACGCTGACATCATAGGTTATAAGTACCAGCATAATTATTTCACCAGATAGGGTGTATAAAATTCTGTATCACCACGTATGTGCCGAGCCAGTAACATTGCCTGACAATGAGGTAGCAGGCCTATAGGTACCTGTTCTTCTAAATATGGATGCATTATTTCCACTTGCTTTCGCTCTTGCCAAGCCGTTAGCATTTTCTTTCTCGCATCATCTGATAAACGCACTGCACCGCTGGCTTCAGTAACAAAATCTTTGAGCTGAACTTGTTGGCGATTGATCAGCGTTAAAACAAACCGATCTGCCCATGGCGCTCGAAACTCTTCTAATAAATCCAGTGCAAGGCTCAGTCTACCGGGTCGATCCTGATGCAAAAAACCAACATAGGGATCTAAACCTACCCCCTGCAATGCCGAGGCACATTCATGGGTTATTAATGTATATGCAAATGATAATAACGCATTAACCGGATCGGTCGGGGGGCGGCGAACACGGCCGCCAAAAGCAAAACCACTCCCACGCAAAAGCGCGTTAAACACCCCAAAATAAGTGCTCGCTGCGTCACCTTCGATACCCATAGCTTCTGCTACGGTAACAGCATTACGAGCACGCCTTAAACTGGTTGCAAGTCGTTTGGCAGCGGTTTCAATTATCTGGTTTTCACCATGATTGCGAATTTCTCGCATCAGTACCGAACGGCAATTTGCTATTTTAGCAGCCACCATCAACCGGGCAATAAAAATAAATTTTTGCTCATCATCCGCCCACCGATACTGGGTACGTCGTAGCAAAACATTGCCTGTTTGCTTGCCCTGTATTCGCGCAAGATATTTTCCATATTCTGTATAAAATGACAGCCCTATTCCTTTTTCAGCGCAGTAACCCATCAAAAATGGTGATACGGAAATCTGGCCGAAACATAAAATATTGCTTATTGTTAACGCAGGAAACTGTCCAAGCTTATCCTTGCCCTGTTTAATGACAATGGTCTCTCGCTCTTTATGCAGGTAACTTTCCTGACGAGTAATATAGAGTGTATTCAGAAGTTTTTTCATTCCTGCCCTTCAAATAGCTCATCGATATATTGGCCAGAATGATCATTTCTGAAAGTGTCCGGCTCACATAAATCAGTAAGTGAACAGGCTCGGCAACGTTTGACTACTGAGGTAGGTGATGGCGTCTTGCCCGATAGCAGTAAATCATGCGCGCCATTTATAACTGCGATAGTAGAAGCACGTAATGCTGCATCAATCTTCACAGGTTCACGACGTCTTACCTCCCAATACCAGATTGCGCCTTCTGTTACCTGTGTATCGCGCATCTCTTCTATGCATAGCGCCTGTGCGCAAACCTGTATGCGATCCCAGTCCTGCACCTTTGGTTTTCCCCGCTTGTATTCCACGGGAAAATAACGCGCCTGATCACCAGTTTCTATTTCCAGCAAGTCCATTTTTCCGGTTAGTCCATAGCGTTGCGATTTCAACAAAACACCTCGTTCATATCGCACATGCTTGCGCTGCTCAGCAACTCCGGAGTCAACACGTTTGTGCAGAATATTACCTTCTGCTGTAAAGCGATTATCCTCCCACACCTGTTCGATATGAATCAGCGCAAACTGGCGTGGACAATAAGCATAGTGTTGCAGGGCAGAGAGCATAATAATTTGTGTATCATCGCTCATTTATTCTTATCTTTATTCTGTAACGCTACCAGCTTGTCAAAGTCTGATTCAAATAGCTTGTCTTGCACAATACGGTATTTCTCAAACTCAGTTTCGGCATAACCCCTGGCAATTTTGCTGGTAATTTTGCCGCTGCCTTGCAATATGTCGCGTTCATCAAATTCCAGAAATAAATCGAGGCGTTTTATCCAATCCTCCATAGTCATAGGAATTTTGCGTTTAGCGCGATCTTCGGCCAGATCAAGATAGGCGTTAACGATACGTCCCAGTGATTCAAGTTCTTCCTTTTGCAGATAATTCTTAGCGATGGCAACATCGGTTTTTACAATTTTTCCCTCGGGAACTTTGTCCCAACTGGTTAGGCCCATGTGCTGTTTTTCACTGTCAGCACGTTGCATGATGAGTTCAGCCGCCGTCTGTCCATGAATGGCAAAATGAAGTTTATTTTGCACTCTGGCAAAGAAATCCTGGGTGGTTTTATCACTTTTGTTGTAGTCCATGCTGGTGGCATATATATCGGTGATTTTTTGGTAGAAGCGGCGTTCGCTCAAACGTATTTCACGAATTTCTGACAGCAATCTTTCAAAGTAGTCTTCATTCAGAAAAGCGCCATTCTCAAGACGTTTGTTATCCAGCACAAAACCTTTAATGGCAAATTCTCTTAATACCCGGGTCGCCCACTGGCGAAACTGGGTCGCGCGTTTGGAATTGACGCGATAACCCACTGATATAATCATGTCCAGATTATAAAAGTTGGTGGGTTTGGTAGAAAATTCGGAATTTCCGAATTTTCTCAGTGTTGCGGCCTCATTCAGCTCATCGTCGCTGTAGATATTTTTTATATGCTCATTAATTGTCGAAACAGATTTTTCAAACAGCTCAGCAATTAGTTTTTGAGTCAACCAGACCGTCTCATTCTCAACCCTGACTTCAATGCTGTCCTCCCCTGCCTGGGCCGTAAAAATTAAAAATTCAGCGGTTGAGTTGCGGATTAATTTTTTCATTGTGTGTTGTCACTCATCCTGTTGAGTGGAAGTAACCATTGATTGCCAAATCCTTCAAAGGCATCGCTTTTACTTGTTCGGACAGGGAAAATGACTTATCCCCCGGATATACAATAACAACTTCTTCCAGATCTAAATCAGACAACGCCGAGCGAATGGAAGGTGTTATCCGGGGAGCATCTGTGCGCTTACATTCAATGCCCACCATGCGGCCATCTTTACGCAGCAGTAGATCAATCTCAGCCCCCTGATGCGTGGCCCAGAACCAGGCGTCATCAGGCTGCGCCGCAGACAAAACTTCTTCAAGCGCATAGCCTTCCCAGGATGCGCCAATCTTAGGATGGGTCAACAAATCACGTTGGCTGGTGATACCCAATAATTGATGCAACAAGCCTGAATCGTGAATGTAGATTTTGGGTGATTTAACCTGTCGTTTACGAATATTGGCATGCCAGGGTTGAAGCTGCCGCACCATAAAAGCATCACTCAACAAATCCAGATAACGACGAGTTGTGGATTCACTCACACCCATCGCCCGTGCAAACTCAGCGGCATTCCAGATTTGACCATGATAATGCGCCAACATGCTCCAAAATCGCCATAGGGCAGTCGCCGCAGTGCGTACACCCCACTGAGGAAAATCCCGTTCCAACAGGGTTTGAATAAACTCTTTACGCCAGGCCAGGCTATCCGCCTCATTCGTGGCGAGATAAGACAACGGAAACCCACCGCGCAACCAATGCTGCTCTTGCTGACTCTCCCCCAACTCCTGCAAACTAAAACCCCGTAAATACAACATTTCCATGCGCCCGGCCAGAGATTCAAATGACTGCTTCAATAAACCCCCTGAAGCACTCCCCAATATCAGAAACTGCCCGGCAAAGGATCGACGATCCACCAATACCCGCAACACCGGAAACAGCTCCGGTCGGCGCTGAATCTCGTCAATCACAATCAAACCCTGTAATGATTCCAGAGCGGTCATGGGCTCATCCAGCCGAACAAGGCTAACTGGGTCTTCAAGATCAAAATAATTGACAGAATCTTCCGGCACAAAATCTCGCGCCAGCGTGGTTTTGCCGCATTGGCGCGGCCCCACCAGGGTAATGATCCGGCTGCGTTGCAATGCAGCTTGAATCCGCTTGTGCCAGTGAGTGCGCTTGATCATGCGATGACTTTACCATGATAATCCGTCACCATGCTTATGTTATTTCATGGCAAAAACGGCTTGAATGTTGAACGGAATCATAACCAACACTGGCGCATGGATATTTGTGATTTTCTCATAAAAACGCTTCTCTGAGCTGCGGATATCCTGAATGCGCCGCAGCCGTTCACCAAAATAGCGGAACAGTACACCTGGGGCTTTCAGGTGTTTGTCATCCAAACGAACCTCAAGGCGGGTTTGGCCGTCTTTAGTTTGGTGAATGAGGGATTGGGGGGTGGTGGGTTGGGCATAGGATTAAAAACCGTCTATTTCTTCCGCTTTTAAGTTATCCAGTGCTTCAAACTGATAACTACCATCAGTATTGACTGTAAGACTATGGTGGACTTTTGCGGATGAATATTGTCCCGATTTATTGTTATGCTTCCACCAGATAACTTTTTCAATTGCCATGCTGCCTTCAGGTCGTGCGGATGAAGAATCACCCTCAAATAATTTTGGTAAGACTTGTTTAATTTTATCAGCATCCTCATCACTAAAATCTGTCCGCTCTGCTAGCTGTGGTGACATTGCTCCATAAGTCACATAAATAGCTTTATCAACGCGGTGTTTCATGCCCATGGTATCTGAACTTTTCTTGGTGCCATCACCTTCGCCGCTGACACTTTTAGTAATTTGTGTGCTCGTTATGTTGACTGGCTCTACGCTAAAAGCAGATTGAATTGAAACTGGGCCACGAATAGGAATAGACACACCATCTTTATTTTCACTTTTAAAGGCAAATAATTGACCAAAAGTACGAACATCCATCCATTTTTTGTTAGCAAGACGCGCCGTTTCATCTGGAGAGGTTTTCTTAACATTGAAAGCGTCTTTACCTAAACCATGCTCATCCGATTCAGCACGAACTTTAAGGCTTGGCATACCATCCGTTTTCTTTTCATCTGTCTGCACAAATATTGTTTCGCCAGACTCTTGTAGCCGATCACGGATTTTTCGTTTAAGGCAAACATCCGTTACTTCGCCAAAACCATCATAATCAGTACGAGGTCGGTTTCCATTGAGCGGATCACCATTAGGGTTGGCATTTTTTACACTAAAGATTAGTGCAAAATCAATTTTATTTGTTAATGACATTAGCTGTCTCCTTTTAAGGTTTTAGAATCGTTATCATCTGTGCTGTGTTCTTTAAGTATCCACTGTCCATTTTTTAGTTTGTGCTCTCTTAACCATTTTCGTTGGCAATGGAAACCTAATAGATATTCTCCCTTAAGTTTGGTTGACGAATTAAACTCATCCACCTCAAAAGCATCGGAAATATCATCAAGCAATCGTTTGTAACCTTCTTCAAGAGGTGCGATTTTACTTCTCAATCTTTGCTGATAAGGAACGATTCCTTTTACAATTACTAACCAGGTGGCTGCGGGGTAATCGACAAATCTTTGCATCAAACGACTGGCATTCGTTGACCTAGGTTTTTCATCAGCAACTATCATTGCCATTTCTTCAATTTTTTCTGCAACAGCTAATAAACGACCATAAAGATAGTCTCGGTTTTTTCTGTCTACTTCTAATGTCATGATGTAATTTCTCCTTTCATTTTCAATTGGTTTTCTTCGGTCATAGCCCTTGAAAAGAGCGCATGCAATACAGAGATGTTTTTCCCATAACCATTGCTCATCGTTTTTATAGGCATTACGATTCGTCGCTCTTTGTACAGCTTTCAAAACTAAATCAATGGGAAATGGGCGCACTTCAACAATGCAAGGCAATATACGTTCTATAGTGTTTTTCTTTAGTGAGTCGTTGACGTTTGTGCCATATACAGCTTCCCAAATTGAACGTGGTGATGGTGCGCTGATTGGCCATACCGTTTTTTTAGCAGGCTTTGATTTTCCAACATCCACTTCAATTGAATGTCGTTGGTACCATGCAAAATCATTATGCCATTGTGAAATACGTTCAATATATTCTTTCGGGAAAAGTTCCTGATGGTAAGTCACTGCCATACGTCCGGGTGTTGCTGAGTCCAGCCCCATAATTACAATATTATCTGTCTCCTTTAATTTAGCCTGATAACCCGCCATATATTTACCTAACGCTTTAGCAAATGACTGACCAAGGTCAATTGTGTGATCAATCTGGTTTTTCGCTTCAGGTAATGGGGTGGATATTTCCTGAATTTCATCATCAAGATGATCCCAGATATCTTCCATAGGTTGAGGTATTTCTCTTCCTGATACTGCCCAGGCCACCACTGCTTGATCGCCATTGCGAAAACCTTGCCGTGAAATCAACCACCGTAGCGCATTGTGCGCTTTTTGGGTTACGTCAAAAGAAATCCCAACTGACTGTGCGCCTTGTTTTCCCATGCTGTTTTTGGAATCCGTAAACCGGCCTCTAAATGTATAACCAGACATATCATTTGATGACACAAGTTTGGCTTTATCTCCAGTATGACGAAGCTTAGCTGGGTGGTTAACGGCCAATGGCGTTTCTTTGCCTGTTATATAGCAAAGCCCCGTTTGATCACTATTAGCTAATTCATAATCTACCCATGCTTTTTGTAAATCAGGATCTTTCCATGTATCGCTAACCGGATCTCCTTGTCTCTCTTCGACGCTCCAGCAAACCAACGCATTTCCCTGGTCGAGCATTCCCTTTTCTTTCGGCAAAACCTTGAATATCTTGGGGGCATCACTCTCGCTGTCTTTTGGCCACGATAGCAATAAGTTACCCTGCTCATCGACAAATAGGATTTTATGTTCAACCAAATCCTGAACCACCGCGCCTTTCTCAACATATTTCTTGACTGCTTGCGCTTTAGGGTGGGTATGGGCTGAGCTACACCATCCATCAAGTTGTTTGAGAAAACCGTCAAAATACCCTGGTTTTTTGCCACCATATTTCGGATAATCCTTGGCGACATATTGGATTTTATCTGCCAATGGGTGTGGTGCTTCACCGCTACTCCTGCCCGCTGACTTTTCTGTTGCAGGCAAGACTATCTGTGTTTTTTCCAGCACTTCTGCTCGCTTAAAATTTCCATCGCTATCAATAGTGATTTTTATATGTGCATTTTGCAGGGTATGACTAATTGGCATGGGTTTCTCTGACTCAGACAGATCAAGTCGCATACCAGATTCATAGGTTTCATATAGTTTGGCCATCCAACTCATAAGGCTGCCTCCTCAGTTTCCACTGAAAGCAGGTTGTTACCTTCTTCAAACTGCTTGGCTAGCATGGGGCGGATAAAACGGCTCACGGTACATGCTTCTGGCCGGGGGAATTCCAGAATACCTTTTTTCATGACGGCATTCCAAAATCGGCTGTGTAATTTGTCCTTGCCTGTTTCATCCGGGTAATCAAAGCCATGGAACATCAGGCCAAAATCCAGTTCATCAATATCATCGTAAGCACCTTTCCCTTCACCAAATTCACAAGGTTCAACATAAGCCTGACAATCCCGCGTACCGAGAAATATATCTTGTCTTCCGCCTTTTTCTATTGAGCGTTTTGCTATGGCAAAATGTTTGCCATCAATGCGATCTTTGGCTAGTTCAGGCCGGTGCTCATTCCATTCAAAATGCGCCTCTACCTGATATTCCACATCATGCAGGAATGTATAAATTGCAAGGCTATTGCCACCACTCCAAACCAGTGGTTTTGTGCCTTTAGTTTGTGTGCGCAGTGATTTCATTACTCTGACTTTATCGACATGCCAGATAAACGTGGGTTTCCAGTAAATGGACTTCAATACGCCTTTTATGGCTTCATAAGTAGGCAAGTGATAAGTACTTTTCTCGCCACCAATCTTGGTTACGGGGTCAGTAAACAGGGCATAACGGGCATACACTTTAAAACTGACACTGTTTTTTGGTGTTTTATGCATTCGAGTTCCTCCTAACAATGATTGAAATCCATTGAGCTACACCGCTTATCCGACAAGCCAAACTCATCGCTATAATATTGTTTGTCCAGCCAATAAATACCTTCACCGGGCTGTATTTCATAAACGGCTTTTTCTTTTTGCAGCCGTTTCCATACATTGGGAAATACATTAACACTGAATCTTTGTGCTTGCTTGAGTAGCTGTCTATATGTTTTCACATCAAATTCTTTTGCAACACGACCTAGCTCAGCTATCAGGTGTTTAGCCTCGTCATTATAAGGAACTATCACTGCCTGAGTGGGTGAGTCGATAGCTTTAAAGGCTTTTCCAGCAGCCATGAAGGACTGTTGCAGTAATCCTGATTTTTCACTGCGACCTATATTTTTTGTATTATTGCTTAATAGGTTTAATAAATTATCATTCCTTCCGATTTGCCTAGCAGTGACAGGGTAAGCCATTTCATCAGCACGGTCATAAAAATAATAATTAAAGTATTGCTTTATGGCATTTGGTGCTAATAAATCATCAAATTTCTCATCGAAAATACGCTGAGCCTTATCTATACCAATCTTTATATCTTTTAATAGATCAATTTTTTCTTCGCAAGGATTGATAACATGAACGGTTGCCATTTCTTGAAGTCCATTACGGTTGCAGCGTCCTGCTGCCTGAGCAATAGAATCTAACCCCGCAAGAAAACGTATAACAGAAGCGAAATCTACATCGACACCCGCCTCAATAAGTTGGGTGCTGACACATAGCACGGGTAGGCTTTGTTCTAATCGCTGACGAATTTTTTTAAATATCGCTTTGCGATGTGCCGGGCAAAGGTTAGTGCTTAATTGAAAGATTGATTCATTGTCTACTTTAGGACTTAAAGCCTGATAAAGTTGTTGCGCCCATGACTTTGTATTGACAATAATAAGGCAGCTACCTAGTTTTTCAAATTCACTGAAAGCCAGTTCCGAAATTTGTTCTGCCGTCCACCCTTCTGGTTTTAGGTTAGGTACAACTTTTGCGCGCTGTAAATCTTCGAATAGTTTTGTCACATTACCCGCCAGTTCATTTTCTTTAGGTATTGTTAACTGTCCTTTCTCTGGTGTTTTAAGATTATCAAGCAAAGGCTGTGTAGCCGTGCAAAGCACAGCGGTTGTATTGCAGTAGTTGGTGAGAAAATTAAGTGCATTGCAAAATAGGTGCGTGCAGTTAATGGGCAGGGTCTGGATTTCATCAAATATCAGCACGCTATTGGCCAGTTGGTGCATTTTCCTTGCGCCTCTTGTCCCTCCTGAAAATAGCACTTCGAGAAATTGCACCATGGTGGTCATTACAATCGGCGCATCCCAGTTCTCTGAAACGATTTTGCTATGCCATGTTTGTGTCTCAGGCTCTAAATTGGAATGTTGTTCCAGCACCCACGGGCATTCATCTTTTGAACACTCAATGAGTTCGCGTATCGCTTGTGCATTTTGTTCAATAATGGACGTGAAAGGAATAATGTAGATAATACGGTCTGATTTATGCTCTTCTGCATGATGAAGGGCGTAACGCAAACTTGCATAAGTTTTGCCTCCACCCGTTGGTACAGTAAGGCTGTAAATACCTTGTTTGCCTTTTGCGCGTTGTTTGCAGTTGTCTGAAATATTTCGTCGCAACTTATCTATGGGCTTTTCGCCACTGAATTCTTTAATAGCGGATTCAAGACGGTTGACTGGAATTGACCAATTTACAGGAGAGTTGTTTCTGTGCTGTGTATTTTCAGGACATTCAAAATCAGCACTGTTAATTCGATCTGCATCAACCAGGCAACTGAATAACATACGCGTCCAGAAACCTAAATTAAACGATTGGATAGTTACTGGAAGTTTCTCATTTTCAATTTTAATGATTTTCTTTAGTTGAGTTAATATATTTTTCAACAACTCTTTATCTGCCAAATCACTTATCTTTTCCAGATAGTGTTGTGGTGCATTTTTCAGGCATTCATTTTTATGTGTTTTATCGTCTGGTTTGTTCATTCTGTCTGAAAAGCCATTATCACCATCTGGTTTAAGGCAATCAATTAGGCCGCTGTGATGAGACGCAACACATAAGGCGAGTATCTGACCAACAAGTTGACCTTGTGCGCCCCACTTTCCATAACTTTGCCACACCCATTGAGCACCAGCACTGGAATGATCTATTTTTCCTTTTAGACTTTTAAAGTCCACATACTCATCTTCATCAGGATTGATCTTTCCAGTCGCAGATCCAATATAGTCCTGAAAGACTTGGCTATATTTACCTAAGTCATGCAGTAAGCCGAGTAGTTGTCCAGCACCAGAAACCTCCAGCTTGGCTGCTAAACGTCCAGCTATTTCACCTACTTCATCAAGGTGGGTTCCCAACGTCTGGTCTTTTGCATCTTTTTTTCTATGATGCGCTATGAACTTTTTCATTATGTGTATCCGTGTGTTTATTCACTGTATTGGTATTCTTCATATGCTGGTATTCCAACGCCCGAACTCATCACTATTGCCCCAATTTTCATTTCAACAACCGATTGACGGCATCCACATCAAACGCCTCCGCATCGAAATCATCGCCCATCCATTCAACGATCTCTTCGTGCTCTTCATTTTTGAGGTCATAAAATGCTTCGAGCATATTGGCGTAACCGGGCGGGCCACCGCAATCTTCGGGCGGACAGGCGCGTTGGCCGTCGAGGCAGACGGGATAATGGGCGCCCGGTTCGGCGGGCAGTATCTTTTCAATTTCGAGATCGTGTTCCCAGCTATCGCCAAAATCGTAATCGTAGATGAAGCTGCTGCCTGTATTGGCGATTTTGTCGAGACGTACGTTATGTTCGTTTTTTACGTCGCCGGGGAAGTCGGGATCGGGTTCACCGTAGTGATCACGGCCAACGCGAAAGCCGTGCAGGTGGGCATTATCCCAGCCCATCACATCCTGCAGGATGCTGTGCAGTTCTCCCAGTTTGGTATCTGCCCTTACCAGGAAGTGCCTACAGACGAGCGGCTCTATGTAACGCAGGGTGATCTTGATTTGATAGATGCTGTTGCTGTGACCGGCTGTTTTTTTGCTCATGGTTGTTATGCCTCATTATTCATACTGCCATTAAACTACTCGTCATTATTGTTGCATAGTCACTATCTCGCAGGATGAGACGGTACAAACTTATTTTTCGAATATTTGGCCGCTTCGTGCAATACATCCCGTATCCCTTCAACCGCGGTTCTTCTGTGGATTATTTGATATTCTCCGCACAATACACATGCATACAGGCTGATTTTGAAAAATTTTTTGCTTCCTGCCCATCTTGCTATCAATGCAGCCTGTCTATTATTTCCCCAAACAACAAGTTATGGGGACACAACATCTATCTATCATTCTTTTCCAGCTTTGTTTACGATTTTTTAGTTTTGATACCCAAGCAATTAAGTATTGTGTCCCCAAAATTCTCTGGGTAGAGCCAGCCACTGTGCAAGCCTTGGCATAATTTTTTCAGAACAAGGCTCAGAATGACTCGTAGGCTCTCATAAAATCGACCACATTTACTGCCCATTCTATACCCACCATATTCAGGAGAAACATCATGAACACCAAAACCACCGCCAAAATCCAGGACGATATCCGTCAACACGTGCTCGGAAGTAGCCTAGGCTAGTAACGCCGGAGATAATTGCGGGGTCGAAGCCAGTTGCTGCGGGGTGTCGGACGACACCGCCATCAACACCCTGATTTCCACTCGCATGGGCTATTCGCAAGATGATCTCGACGCCGTACCCGAGGGTGCCGACCATGATCAGCAAGGCCCGCACCAACGCCGACAACAGCGTTGACGCGATCATTTCCAACTGCGGGATCAATCTCTCGCCCAACGCTACCATCGAGGCCATCAAACTTGGAGGGATTACTGCGCCAGCGACTGCTGCTATTAATCCGGCCGCATTATAGACTGGATTAATAATGCGGTGCAGGGACGCACCGCCGTTGGCGATAGCCAACGCGAGCCTGCAAAACACAAGCAAATTCGCATATTTGCGCCGTGTTTTGCAGGCGACTCAGAATGGATCAGAATGATCTATTTTGAAGCCGGGTTAATAGGTCAGCTAAAATGCGCCTATCCCTATGTAAAAGACATGGGCAATCACGTTACCTATTGATCCTATCAGTAGGGGAATAAGCAATAATCCTACGAGTAGACCCTAATTGAAGCGATTATTAGCGTTCAGTTGATATTCATTGTTTTCAGTATGTTTAAAGTCATATGTTGTCAAGCTCACTGTGAGTGACTTTCAATAGAAGCCGCCAAAGGGAATGGTGGCTATCAGACATGTTTGCTGTGATGAACTCAATGCATCACATCGTTTGTGGTTTCTACTAGAGGTTGTTGCCGTCATTTTCTTTAGTGGCAATCAGGAAACAATGCGAATAGATCAGAAGCCTATTGCGGTGTAGGTTATTCCTTGAAGACGAAATTCGCTCATCTTTCCACTTACTTCGAGATCAGATACAAACTGCTCATAGAGAAATAACGACGGAGCGATTCAGGAAGCCCACTCAGAAGTCCGGTGTCATCGATGCGGTCATAAACGTAATCGAGGACGGAGGATTACACAAATATTTCAGAAAGAATTGAAGACAACACATAACAAGCCCATTCGATCTACATTGTTCTGTCGCCAATTTTTGGGTTGGCAGCATGTTCCAGCCAAGTAAGGTTCTGAATATAGATGGCGCGATTTTCGACGCGCAGAATACCTTTTCGGCGCAAGTCCCCCAGCACTTCGGTTACGGTTTGGCGGCTGGTGCCTATCATGTCGGCCATTTCTTGATGCGTAATGGGGATGTCCAGATAGATGTCACTATGAATACGTTTGCCGTAACGGGCCGCTAACCGTGTAATGAGTTTGACGACTCGGGAGGTGACGTTGTCGGCAGCGACATTGAGGTGCACATTACCCAGCTCGCGCAGGCGGCAGGAGAGTAGGTCGATGACGCTGGTGGAGGCTTGGGGGGATTGTTGTAAAAAGTGGGCAAAGGCATTTTGTCCAATCACCAAAATTTCACTGTCGCAGCAGGATTGGGCAAAGACCTCGCGGCGACCACTGCGCAGTATTTCCGCTAGGCCAAATAACTCACCCGGAAAGCAAAACCAGAGAATCACCTCGCGTCCCACGGATGACAGCTGGTAAATTTTTACCCGCCCTTCCAGCAGGATATAGACATATTCCCCCGGGGAACCGGCATGAAATATGGTTTCGCCCTTACGGTAGTGTCGCGTTTCTCCCAAGGAGAGTAACTGGTTCTGGTTATTCTGGCCGACTTGCGAAAAGAAATCCGGTGGACGCACGTACCACAATGCATCGTTTTTTCTTGATGAAGTTACAGTTTGTCGGCTGGGCGACCGAATTGCGGCAGCAATGTGTGATGTCATGGCCAATATCCTTTTGGCTGAATGTGTGTGGGCGTGCGGTGGTGGGCAGCGCGAGTAATAAGGTCAAAGATGCAGCAAAAATGCGCTATCACTCGCGATGCTCATCAATGTGCTCACTCTACGCATAAGCACACGGTTTGCACAAGAGCGGAAAGAAACAAGACGGAATTCCCCATGACAGGAGTTGACCATGGATAAAATGACGGACGCGGAACTGAGCCAAATACTGGGTGATTTCATCGCTCCCAAAGGCCTGTATGCGGACACCAAGGCCAGAGAATTTCTGGGCTCGGTGAGTTGCAATGTTACTCGCATCGAGGCCGGTTCCTGGCAGGAGATCGTGCTGGACTACGAGGTGGGTGCGGCTGGCCTGGCTGACGGTGCCTGGATCAAGGTCACGTTCAAATTTTATTCCGATTGGGCATTGTTTCAAACCACCGATCCCACGGCGGCCAATTATGTGTCAGCAGAGTATCAGGCCGGTTCCTTGGTGGAAGGACAAAGTCCGGCAACGGTGCAATCGCTCAAGGTGCGGTTTGACCAGAAGGGCCACCAGCGCCCGTTTCAAAAGGCCGTTATTGTCGACACGGTGGACGGATTTTTGAAACCGGGCGACCACATCATTATTCGCCTCGGTGATCGTCGTGCCGGTGGCCCTGGCACGCGCGCTCAAACTTTTGTGGAAGAGGGCTTTCGATTTCGCTGTTACGCCGACCCTTTGGGGACTTCCCGGTTTGCTGCGATCCCCGGTGATGTGGTGATCGACATTGTATCGGGTGACCCCGCACAGCTGATTATTAACGGGCCGAGACTGGTGCGCACGGGCGAACCCATCAGTTTGAGAGTACGTGTGGAAGATTTGTGGGGAAACACCTGCTGGGATCTGAATGCCGATAGCGGCGGTGCCTTGCTGGATTTGACTGGGCTCATGAATGGCGAGACGGTTTACGATAACAAGTTGCTGCTGGGGAAAACGGGCTGGGCGGTTTCCGCTATTGAAAAAATACCCAATGCTTACTCGGGTGAGTTCATACTGCGTGCGAGTCTGCCAGCGTATCCTGCGGTTGCGGAACGGTATTTTTACATCAGCCTCGATGACACACTACCATTCCCGCGCAGTTATTTTGGCGATTTGCACGTGCACTCCGACGACACCGTGGGCACCAATACTACGACGTACAATCTCACCTATGGCCGGGATGTGGCGGGGCTGGATGTGCTGGGGTACACCGCCAATGATTTTCAGATTACCAAGGATCGCTGGGAACAGGCGGTGGGTCTGTGTCGCGAGCTGAGCGTGGATGGAGAATTTGTCTGTTACGCAGGCACCGAGTGGTGCGGTAATTCTTCTGCTGGCGGTGATCACAATGTGATTTTTCTGCATGATGAGACGCCTCAATTTCCGTTTGACAAAAATGGCAACATGGTTCGATCCTTCGAATGGAATGAAAACATGGGAGGGGAGACTATTCAGCCCGGTGCCTGGCCGTTGGAAGAATTGTGGGCAACTTACATTCACGATCCGGAGGGACATTTGCTGATGCCCCACGTGGGTGGGCGGCGTTGTAATCTGGATTGGCATCACCCCGTGCTGGAACGTCTGGTTGAGGTTGGATCGGCCTGGGGACATTTCCCCTGGCTGTACGAAGAAACCATGCGCCGGGGTTATAAACTGGGTGCTTCGGCCAATGGCGATGAACACCGCGGTCGCTGTGGAGGAGGGGTGCCGGGTACCGCTGTGTTTGGCACCAAAGGTGGCGTTACCGGTATTATTGCCGATGCGCTGGATCGAAAAAGTATCGGCACAGCATTGCGGGCGCGACACACGTATGCCACCACCGGTGAGCGCATCGTCGGCCTGACGCGTTGCGGCAGTTATATTCAGGGTGACGAGTTTACACACCATGGCCCCGCGCAACTGGAATATCGTTTTCTGGGTGATGCGGGTTGGGATGAGATTACGGCCTATGATCACACCGGCTGTTTCTGGCGTCGCAACTTGCAGGAAGAACAGACGTTTTCCGAACGCCGAATACGTCTGCGCTGGGGTGGGGCGCGCATCAAAGATCGCTATCGATGGGCAGAATGGCGTGGCACGATCACCATTACCAACGGTATTATCAATAGTTTTAGTGGTCTCGGCTTCGAACACAAAGAAGAAACCTGCTGGCGTGAAAATGCCACCAGCATCGGTTTTCGATCCGATACCTACGGCGATGCTGATAGTATCGAACTGGATATCAGCAATTTTGAAAAATGCAGAATTCGCGTTGAAGGCACTATTGATGGTTATGTCAAAGTGGGAGACCCGCTGAAAGGAAACCCCTTTGTGCATTGCCCCACATTTTCATTTGAAGTCAACGGTGCGCAATTATTAAATTCCGGTTCGTTACGACAAGACCTGGGCGGAGCCGATTTATTCCTGGCCTTGGAAAGGCTCAGTGATCAGCCCATGCCGCGCGAAGTGAATGGCAGTATTGAGCTGGATGCCAACAATGGGCCGCACGGTTTCCGGCCTGTATACCTGGTGGGACGACAAATCGACGATGCCAAAGTATGGACATCGGCGATGTTTATTGATTTTAGTTAGGCAGCATTTAGTCTGCACCGTTTGTCTAGGGGCGAGTTGTGGGGGAAAGGGCGCTTGGTGAGTGTGATAGCCAGGCGCCTTTTTTATGCGGACCGTGAATCGTTCACTCAGAAAAAAATTGATTCCCTATTTTAAAACTCACAGTTTAAAACCCAGAGTTTAAAACCTAGATTTTAAAACTCTGGCGCTAAAAGTCAGGGCGCGAAACAATCCATGTCATTGGCAAATTCAACAGGCCCGGGATATGATTTTTTGATTGCGCGCAGTGTCTCCTGTTCTTTGCCCAGGGTACGGCGCATACGATGGGAAAGCAGCAGTTTTTTAATGGCGGATTTTTTTGAAATCTTACCGATCACCGTGGGTGGCATGTGCAGCAAGCGTTCCACACCGCGTGCGCCTTCGGGCACGGCATTGTGTGCGAGCAAAATGTCTGCACCTTTGGCGAGTGTGGGTAGGGTTTCATAATCACCGTTCATGTCGCCACTGAAGACGATGGTTTTTCCTCCCAGTTCAACGTGCCAGGCCAGTGCCGGGAGTGAACCGTGATGCACGGCAATGGCAGTGATGATCACTCGTTGATTATTAAGCGCAGGCTGAATTTTTCGGTTTTTGACATCCAGCACCTTTGGCAATAAACGGTAGCCGTTGCTGCGGCCGTCATCGAGAAAGGCGGAGAGATAACGAAAGGCCCCTTCGATGCCAAACAGGGATTCGAGAAAATCCTCGGTGTCCGGCATAAAGTAGCCGTTACCAGACGGCCCAAACACGGGCAGATCGCGCCGACGCTCATCAAAAAAAGATGACTTGATCAGTGCAGGTAGATCGGCGCTATGATCCACGTGAAAGTGGCTAAACAAAATGGCATCGAGGTCTGCAAATTCAGCGCCACTACGCCCGAAATTATCACTGCTGCCCCCACCCACATCGATCAGCACGCGCGCCTTGCCATCCAGCCACAACAGATAACTGCTGGAGGCGCGTTGATCGCCGACCTCCGGCCCACCGGAACCCAGTACTTGCAATTGCACACCCTGGCCGGTGCAGCGCTCATCGGCTGCGTGCGCGATGATGGGGCAGAAGGAAAACAGGAAAAATATCGCTGTTGTGAGTAACGGGTAGTGTGAGCTGTGCCGGTGCATGTTGTTGGCTATTGGTTGATTTTTTGTATTATGCCTGAAATATTATGTCAGTATCCGGGACGTGTTTACACCTGTTTGTCCATTATTCTGACAGCCGTTGGTGAATCAGTTCGGCGATATTTTTCCATGCGAGGAAACCCCGGCTGAGAGTGTCGATCTGTTTGTCGTGTTGCCAGATCAGGCTGGGGAATCCTTGTACGCCAGCCTGGCGACTGCGTTTGAAGTGTTCCTGGGTGAGAGAACGTAACTCATCAGAAGAGAATATTTCCAGGAAGGGTTTTTTTTCAATACCGAAGGGTTTGGCAAGATTACTCAGCACATCGGATTGCGCCACGTCCTGTCCCTGTGTGTAAAATGCCGATTGAATTGCGGAAAAATAGGCGAGGGTGTCGGTGGGCTTTAATTTTCCAATGCTTAAAACGGCGCGACTAGCCGGTTCTGTGTCATACACAAAACCTTCGGGCATGGCATTGTCGAATTCAAAAGGCTGGCCGGTCAGGCGCTGGACTTGGTGCCAGTGATGCAGAATTTCATCACGCAGTTGGCTGGACATGGGTTCCGTGGTGCCGGGTCGCAGTCCACCGAGGTTGAGAGAGATTTTGATTTTCTCGCCAAATTCTTCTTTGATGTGCTTGATAACAGGCGAAAATCCCCAGCACCAGGAACACATGGGGTCGGCGAAGTACCACAAGATAGGTTGATTCAATCGCGTTCCTTGATGTTTTAATTATCGAGCAGTTTTTCCAATATCAGCTCATACATTTTAGACAGTTTGTCCAGGTCGTCCACCGCAACACATTCATCGATTTTGTGAATGGTGGCGTTGACGGGGCCCAACTCGACGACTTGCGCACCCGTGGGCGCGATGAAACGACCGTCGGAGGTGCCGCCCGCGGTTGACAGTTCTGCCGCGGTGCCGTTGATTTTCTGGGTGGCAAACCGGGCCGCATCCACCAATGCACCGCTGGCAGTGAGAAAAGGCAGGCCGGACAGATTCCAGTTGGCAGTATATTTTACGTTATGACTGTCGAGAATTTTTTCTGCACGTTGTTGCAGTTGTTCGTGGGTGGTTTCGGTGGAGTAACGAAAGTTAAATACGATTTCTACTTCGCCGGGGATCACGTTGGTGGCCCCGGTGCCGCCGTTGATGTTGGAAATCTGGAAAGACGTGGCAGGGAAAAATTCGTTGCCGTTATCCCAGTTTTCTGCGCACAGCTCGGCCAGTGCCGGGGTGATACGGTGAATCGGGTTGTCGGCTAAATGTGGGTAGGCGACATGCCCCTGTACGCCATGCACCGTGAGTACGCAGCCCAGTGAACCGCGGCGTCCGTTTTTGATCACGTCACCCGCCACGCTGGTGCTGGAAGGTTCGCCCACCAGGCAGCCATCCATTTTTTCACCGCGCGCTTCGAGGTGCTCGACCACTTTTACGGTGCCGTTAACCGAGGGGCCTTCTTCGTCACTGGTGATCAAAAAACCGATGGAGCCGACGTGGTCGGGGTGTGCCGCAACAAAGCGTTCACAGGCGGTGAGCATTGCCGCGAGGCTGCCTTTCATGTCCGCCGCACCGCGACCGTACAACATGCCGTCTTCGATGGTGGGTTCGAAGGGAGCATGTTGCCACTGGTCTTGCGGCCCGGTGGGCACCACGTCGGTGTGTCCAGCAAAGGCGTAGAGTGGGGCGCGGTCGCCGCGCCGCGCCCAGAAGTTATCAACGTCGCCAAAGCGCAGGCGTTCTATTTTAAAACCGATGGCTTCGAGGCGAGCGATCATCAGTTCCTGGCAGCCAGCATCTTCCGGGGTTACGGAGCGACGTGAGAGTAAATCTTTGGCCAGTGCCAGTGTGTCTGAATCAGTCTGCGACATAATGTTTAAAATTCCTGTTGCTATCATTCCGGCATAGGCCGGAATCTAGGGCTGTCTGATGTTACTGGATTCCGGCCTGCGCCGGAATACCCAAAGCGCTACGCGGGGCAGGCTCTGACGGGCGAAAGAGTTATTTGATATTTTTTATATTGCGGTTGGTGAGTTGAAGGGGCGCTTAGAATAGTGCCTCGTATTCCGCCGGTTTAAAACCCACATGGGTTATTTTTTTATGAATTAATACCGGACGCTTGATCAATGTGGGTTGCGCTAACATTAATTGGATGGCGTTGCTTTCATTGATGGTTTCTTTATCTTTCTTGGCTAACTGACGCCAGGTGGTGCCACGCCGGTTGAGGAGCGTTTCCCAACCGACGGATTTTACCCAGGCGGACAAGTCCTTTTTATCTAGGCCATCACTGCGTACGTCGTGAAAGGTGAACTCAATGCCCTGTGCTTCCAGCCATTTGCGGGCTTTTCGCACAGTGTCGCAGTTTTTAATACCGTACAAAACAGTCATTAGATACCGCGCAATAGTTCGTTGATGCCAACTTTTCCACGGGTCTTTTCGTCAACCTTTTTCACGATCACCGCGCAGTATAACGAGTAAGTGCCATCTCTGGAGGGTAGGTTGCCGGATACCACTACTGAGCCTGCGGGGACGCGACCGTAAGTGATTTCGCCGGTGGCGCGGTCATAAATTTTGGTGCTTTGGCCGATGTAAACACCCATGGAAATCACCGAGCCCTCTTCGACGATGACGCCTTCCACCACTTCCGAACGTGCGCCGATGAAGCAGTTGTCTTCGATGATGGTGGGAGAAGCCTGCAAGGGTTCCAGCACGCCGCCGATGCCGACGCCGCCGGACAGGTGTACGTTTTTACCGATCTGCGCACAGGAACCGACCGTGGCCCAGGTGTCGACCATGGTGCCGCTGTCAACGTAGGCGCCGATGTTGACGTAAGAGGGCATCAACACCACGCTGGGTGCAATGTAGGAACCATGGCGTACCGAGGCGGGTGGTACAACGCGCACCCCGGACTCGCGAAAGTCGCGGGCATTGTAGTCGGCGTATTTGGATTTCACTTTGTCGAAATAATTGGTGAAGCCGCCTTTCAAGAATTCGTTGTCTTCGATGCGGAATGACAACAGCACGGCTTTCTTCAGCCATTCGTTGGTGACCCATTCACCGTCAATTTTCTCGGCAACGCGCAGTTCACCAGAATCCAGAAGCCGGATGGCTTCGGAAACATATTCTTTAACGTGAGTGTCGACGTTGCGCGGGGTGATGTCGGCACGGTGCTCAAAGGCTTCTTCGATGACTTTTTTCAGGTCGGTCATTTTATTGCTCCAATCAAATTTGTTTATTTGTTTATTTGTTAAGTGTTCAGTTGTTTGTCAGCCATAACAAAATTCTAAATGCTGCCATTTCGGGCTTAGTCGAAATAACGGAAAAATAGGATATTAATTTATGCTTTCAACATAACGACGAATACGTTGCGCCGCGTCGATACATTCTTGCAGTGGTGCGACTAATGCCATGCGCACTCTGTTTGCGCCGGGATTAATTTTCTGGCCATTGTCAGATATTGTGTCGCGGGATAAATAGCTGCCGGGCACCACGCTAACATTTTGTTGTGCAAATAATTCACGGGTAAAAATTTCGTCATCCATACCGTTAACATCGGGTGTTTTCGGCCACAGATAAAAACCGGCGTCGGGGCGCTGCACATTCATCACCGGTGACAATATCTCCAGTACCACATCAAATTTTTCACAATACTGTGCACGGTTATTGGCGACGTGCTGTTCATCTCCCCAGGCCTTGATGCTGGCCGCCTGTGTGGGCGGTGGCAAAGCGCAACCCTGGTAGGTGCGATAGAGCAGGAATTTTGCCAGTATCTCGGCGTCACCTGCGACAAAACCGGATCGCAGGCCCGGCAAATTGGAACGCTTCGAGAGGCTATGAAATACCACGCAGCGTTTGAAATCGGTGCGCCCCATTTTTTCGGCCACTTCCAGCAGGCCCACTGGCCGCGAATTTTCGTCGAAATAAATTTCCGAATAACATTCGTCGGCGGCGATGATGAAATCGTGCCCGTCGGCCAGAGTGATGAGTTTTTGCAATGCGGCTTCGCCGATCACCGCGCCAGTCGGGTTGCCCGGCGAACACAGGTACACCAATTGGCAGCGTTGCCACACGTTAGTGGGTACGTTATCGAAATCGGGCAAAAACTGGGTCTCGGCGGTGGTGTTTAAAAACCACGGTTCGGCACCGGCCAGCAGGGCCGCGCCTTCGTAAATCTGGTAAAACGGGTTGGGCATTAGCACCAGTGGATTTTGCTGACGATCAACCACCGCCTGGGCAAAGGCAAACAGCGCCTCGCGGGTGCCGCTCACCGGTAGCACGTGGCGTTCTGGATCCAGACCATCCGGGGCGATATTAAAGCGTCGCGTCAACCACTGGGTAATAGCCTCGCGCAGAGGCAGCGTGCCTTTGGTGAGCGGATAGTTCCCCAGCCCATGCAGATGGGTGATCACCTCCTCCAGCACAAATTCCGGCGGCGCATGTTTCGGCTCGCCGATGGATAGCGCAATCGGCGACAGCCTCGCGGGTGGCACAATGCCTTCTTTCAGCGTCCGCAGCTTTTCGAACGGGTACGGTTGCAGCCGGTTGAGGTCTGGATTCATGTTATGGGTTTTTATTAGTGGATCAGAAATTAAGATCAGAAATTAAGATCAGAAATTTAAGTCTGAAATAAAGGCCGTGTAGTATACCGGAGATTGGCGCCTGATTCATCGCCAGGAAATACCCGTATAAGCTGCAGATTTTTAGCTATTCACATCAGAAGCACATATGAAATCATCCACTAATACATTGAATACAAAAACATTTACCCCTGTGCTTGCGCTTTTGTGGGCCGCCACATTTTGGGGCGTGGTGTGGTATCCGCTGCGTCTGCTGGAAACCGCAGGGATGGATGGGTTGTGGACGACCTGGGTGATTTTCACCGCTGCGGCTTTGCCAGGGCTGTGGATGGTCTGGTCGAAACGCGCGGAATTGCTCGAACAGCCGGGCCTGCTACTGATAATTGCCGTCGCCAATGGCTGGCTCAACGTCGCCTTTGTGCTCGCTCTGCTGGATGGCAATGTGGTGCGAGTGCTGCTGCTGTTTTATCTGTCGCCACTGTGGAGCACCTTGCTGGCTTGGTGGTGGCTGGGTGAGCGGCCTTCGCGCTTTGGTCTGGCGACCTTGGGGCTGGCGATGGGGGGCGCGCTATTGATGCTGTGGAATCCGCAATTGGGTTTCCCCTGGCCACAGGATCAGGCCGACTGGTTTGCGATCACCTCGGGCATAGGCTTTTCGTTTTCCAACGTGGCGATGCGCCGGTTGAAGCATTTGTCCGACCCACTCAAGGCGGCCGTCGCCTGGTGGGGAGTGGTGATAATGGTGGGTGCCTGGTTGCTGGTGACACAAGCGGCCTGGCCAGATATTTCGGGTGAAGTTTGGGCCTGGGCCGTGGTGTTAGGGGTGTTGGGAATTTTCACGGCCACTCTGGCGGTGGTTTATGGTGTGACGAAAATGCCGGTGCATCGTTCGGCAGTGATCTTGTTATTTGAACTGGTGGCGGGCGCGGTATCATCACAGTGGTTGACGAATGAAGTCATCACCACCATTGAATGGCTTGGCGGAGGCTTGATTATGTTGGCGGCTTATTTGTCGGCAAGAGTATCCGCACGGGAGTCAGCAAAAGTATCGTTAAATAAGCCAGTGCAGAATGAATAAAAGAGGGTAAGTGAGTGACATATTCGATTTTGCATGTGAGCGTTATTGTCAAGGACACAAAGCGCGCGCTGGCTTTTTATAACGAGGTTTTGGGAATGCCGGTCAATCATGAACGCCCTGACTTAGGCTACCCCGGTGCGTGGTTGCAGTTAGGGGATCAACAAATACATTTGTTGGAACTCCCCAATCCGGATCCGGTGACGGGCCGCCCCGAGCACGGAGGGCGTGATCGCCATGCGGCCTTTGCGGTTAAAAACCTGGACGAATTGGTGGCCTTGCTGAAAAAGGCCGGTGTTGTGTACACACGCAGCAAATCGGGACGATGCGCCTTATTTTGTCGTGATCCGGACGGTAATGCACTGGAGTTTATTGAAAGTTAAAGCGGTAAAACGTGAGTCATTATGGTCTTTTCCCTTTAATCTTATCGCTAAAGAGCTCCCAAACGCGATAACGGTTGGGAGCCCAATCTGTGCGTATTTTTGCACAGCGATTTAATCGACTTGTTATATTTTTTATAATGTAATGATTTGATCTGGCATATTAGCGGATAAAGCCTCATATAAATTTGGGAAACAACCAATTACGGCACCCTCTACTAGTTTCTCATCTATTTGACGTTCATAACAGCATTTGTCGCAGCCCATTAAGAGCATTCCTTTTTCTTTTGCTACTTTTGCCAAACGTTCTCCGATTGGATTACCGTCAACTAATACATAAGTGTTGTCTTCAAAGAAAAACATTCCGACCACTTCCACTCCATGTGCGTCTGCTTCTAACTGCGGCAAAATCATTTGCCCTAATTTATAAGATACAGAATGACCTTGTGTTGAAAAAATATATGCAACTTTCATTGTAACTCCTTTGTTTATTTTTAAATATAACGGCTCAACTAAAGGACGCTACGCATTTTTTACGAAGCGTCCGTTTTGAGTGACTTGTTATACCAACTACTAACCCCTGAAATATAGCCAAAAAGGACAGCACCTATAGAGGCACTAATGCAATACCATAAAAAAGTTAAACCTGGAGTGAAGTCATTAATTCACGAGGGTTAGTTACCATGTATTGTATGAAAATTACTAATGTAATAGGTCGTGAATTCAATTTGTAAGTGCAACTCTGACTCACGGTAAGAGGGCAAGCTG
>CAYNYJ010000004.1:0-71092 GCA_964401355.1 uncultured Ectothiorhodospiraceae bacterium
AAAACAAACGGGTTTTCAGGCCTTTTTTGTAAGTTCTTAGTGGGACACTAGTGATTATTAATATATTCATTATCAATATATTAATGGTGGCCGGAGGTGGAATCGAACCACCGACACGAGGATTTTCAATCCACTGCTCTACCGACTGAGCTATCCGGCCATCAGGGGTGCGTATTAAAGCGGCTGACCTGCACCGAGTCAAGCCCAGACAGCACGAACAGGGCGACTATTCGTCGCAAAAGCCACTATAATCGCGGAATCATCCTTCATCAGCGGCGACCGTAGATCCATGACACACAACAATCCCCCTTTTTCCGATGATTTTTCCAACGGAAGCCTCGACAGCAGCGACACCCAGCTTGGCAACAACACCGACCACAGCGAATACCGCTTGATTGAAACCAAGCTGCAAACGCGCAACGACAACGGCACCACCACCTGCGATTTATGCCTGTGGCGCTGCAAACTCTCGCACGGCCAGCGCGGCTTCTGCCAGGCACACGTCAACCGTCACGGTACCCTGTACAACCTCAGCTACGGCATTCTCTCGGCCATCGACATCGGCCCCATCGAAGACAAGCCCGTCAAACACTTCCGGCCCGGCACCCGAGTGATGTCGGTGGGCAGCTACGGTTGCAACTTCCGCTGCGGCGGTTGCCACAATCTGGAAATTTCCTGGGGCGTGGAGGCGCTGGACGATCTGGCCAAAGGGCAATCCACCGCCGCCTATGTCAGCCCGCAGCGACTAATCGCAGCCGCATTGCGCCACGGCGTCGACGGTATCGCCTTCACCTATTCGGAACCGGCGGTGTGGCTGGAGTACGTCATCGATGTCGCCAAACTGGCACGCGACGCAGGCCTGTACACGGTATATGTCTCCAACAGTTTTATCACTGACGAGGCGCTGGAGGCCATGGCCGCTCATGTAGACGTGCTGTGTTCCGACATCAAGAGCCTCAGCGATGAATTTTACAAAGATATCTGTCCCGTCGCCAAGGTGGAAGATGTGCTGGGCAGTATCGCCAAAGCCAAACAATTAGGCCTGCACGTGGAGGTGCGCACCAATATTATTCCCGGCAAGAATGATGACTTCGACGAACTGGCACGCATCGCTGACTGGATCCGCGACCACCTGGGTGCCGACAGTCCCTGGCACATCACCAAGTTTTTTCCGGCCTATAAATTATCTGACGTGCCGCCCACCCCTAGCGAAACCCTGCACACCGCCGCCGAGCTAGGGCGGAGTGCCGGCCTGCAAAACGTCTATCTTTACGATGATAAGGGCTGCGACTGCGCCGAGAGCAATCTGCCGGTGGCCGCGTATCTCGACGACGACCCCTTGGCCGTGCACACCATCAAGAAATGCGCGGCCGACTGCTGCGAAGATGAGGGCATCCTGCTGAAAAAATATGAACATCAGACCTAACTGCAATTTAACCACATGCGGCCAATACCCCGCCTGATTTTTTTAAGCCTGGGCATCTTGACCCTCGGCGCACTGGCCTCTCCAAGCCTCGCCGAGGTCTATCGCTGGAAAGATGACAATGGCAAAACGGTCTTCGGCGACACGCCTCCCAAGGACAAAACCAGCATCGCCGTCCCCATCAGCAATACCGAAAACACCGGCACACAATTTGCCACTCCACAGCAAATAAAAAATATTGAGCGCGATGCCGCATCCCGACAACAGTTTACCCAACCACGAGCCACCAAACGCATCGACTCACATTGTCGCCGCTACATCAGCCAATTAAATAAAATTGAGATTTTTCTCGAACACACCCGCGGCCCACGCGACCAGCAAAAAGCCCAGGATTTGCGCAACATCATCAAAAAAGAATGCAGCAATAAACTACTGTCACAAAAATTCGATGATTATCGGTGCAAACGTTATCGTAACGATGTGAGTCGAATAGATATTTTTCTTGAGCACACCAACAGCCCGCGCGATCAGCAAAAAGCCCAAGACCTGCGAAAACAAATTTCCCGAGAGTGTCGCTAACAAACGGACTACGACGAGGGTGGTGTATACCCTTCCGGCGTTTCACTGCCCTCGCCAAACAAAAACTTTTCCATTTCAGCTTCCAGAAACTCGCGCGCCTTTGGCTCGATGACCGACAGACGATTTTCGTTAATCAACATCGTCTGGTGTTGCATCCACTGCTGCCAGGCCTCTTTTGAAATATTCGCCAAAATACGTTGGCCCTTCTCTCCCGGAAAAGGTGCCCGATCCAGAGCTTCCGCCTCTTTGCCCAGCCTGATGCAGTTAATCATTTTACTCATTGTTTTTCCTTCAATCCTCGTAGTAACTTGCGACAATAAACATTTTTCAATGAACACCGACGTTCTATTTCAATACGCCGCTAAAGTTCGCCTGGTTCAACAAACGTAACACCGGTGCGGGCAGCCCCCCGGTATCCGCGTTGCCTTTATACCAGACCCAATCCGGGCCTTCCATGACAGACATTGTGCGGGAATTATTATCCACACCATTCAATCCTGTCAGCGTCTCAATCACCACCGGGGTAATATCCAGATGAAAGTGACTGAAGGTGTGCCGCATCACCGGCCAACGACGCTGTTCTTTAATGGCAAAACCCAGATTTTTTACGCACCACTGCGACACATTCTCCTCCACAGGCACTTCCGGCAAACTCAGCAACCCTCCCCAAATGCCTGTGGGCGGACGACGCTGTAACAGCACTGCCTTGACTTCGTTAACCCCATTGGCCTTTTTGAATAACAACAGCATTTGCGTTTCACGCACAGGAATCGTCTTCCTGGGTTTTTTGCCAGGATAATCACTCTGCCGCCCCGCGACATTGGCCATGCAGTTTTCCTGCAAAGGGCAAACCTCACACCGAGGACGCGAGCGCGAACAAATGCTCGCCCCCAAATCCATCATCGCCTGATTAAAATCAGCGACCCGTTGAACGGGGGTGAGTCGCTCGGAGTGCTGCCATAAATTTTCTGCTACGGCCGTTTTGCCTGGCCAGCCGGGTTCGGCAAACACCCGAGCCAACACCCGTTTCACATTGCCATCGAGTATCGCGTGATGCTGATTCAGCGCCAACGATAAAATCGCCCCGGCCGTGGAACGACCGATGCCCGGCAGAGCCAGCACCTCGTCAAAGCTCGCGGGAAATTCACCGCCGTGCTGATCGCACACTGCCTGCGCCGCCTTATGCAAATTACGTGCGCGCGCGTAATAGCCCAGGCCAGCCCACAAACCCAGCACTGCGTCGAGCGGCGCCTCAGCCAATGTCGCCACGCTGGGAAAGCGCAGCATAAAAGTCTCGAAATACGGAATCACGGTTGCAACCTGGGTCTGCTGCAACATGATTTCCGAGACCCACACCCGATAGGGCGAGCGATCCTGCTGCCAGGGCAAGTGCTTGCGCCCATGCTCATCAAACCAATTCAACACCACTTGTGAAAACTGCGTGTCACTTTTTACTGACGTAATAGCGACCACGATTAAAACAATCCCTTTAATTTATTTTTCAATTTTTCTTTCAAGCGTTTTTTGGCTTTGGCCTTTTCTTCATCCAACCTTTGTTTAGCTTTCTCTTTCAATTTGGCTTTTTGTCGCTGCAATTCTTGTTTTGCTTTCTTCTTCAGTAGCGGCGCAAGATCCAATGAAAATTCTGGTTTTGCAAAAGTCCCGCTCACCTTGATGGGGATGGTCAATGACTTCAATTCCGCCAATTCCTTACCCGCCTGGCCTTGGTCGCTTTCCACAATGGCCGCATTGATCCGGTAGTCAATCCGTTCCCGCGGCAAATCGACCCTGCCCTTGCCCGAGAGGCGCAACAGCGGTGATTTGACGCGCAAGTCATCATTGTTCACAACGCCATTAACAATATTCACGCTGCCGGTCATTTCTGCAAAATCGGTTTGATTATCCTGCTTCGGCGGCTTGGGCTGCTGGTTAATTTTCGCGTAGGCCTCGCGAATCAGCTGACCAAGATTCACGCCCTTGACCGCGCCATCCTTAAACTGGAACTGGGCCGTGCCGTTCAAGGTCTTTTTAATCGCATCCACTGCCAGCCCCTGTGCGCGGAGCTTTGCCTGCACGGAAACTACGCCCGATACCGTGTCCTCACCCAGCACATCCTGCAACAACGGCTCCACGTTCACCGCTTGCAGCGATCCATTCACCACAATACGCGGCACATCCTTGCGAACATCCACACTAATATCACCTTCGAACTGCCCGCCGTATAAACGGGCTTTCAGTGGCTGCAAGCGGAGCTGTCCAGCTTTGGCGTTTATCGTCAATTGAATATCGCTGACTCGGGCATTGGCCAGTTTGAGCGTGCCCACCTTGATGCCACCTTCTACCTTCAGCTCGCGCAACAGCTCTAACGGTAATGGTATGGCGACAGTGGCATCATCCGTTGCTCCAGGTTTCGGTGACTTTACCAGGAGCGCGGGCGGCAGATAGCGATCGGCGTTGATGCCATCCAGTTTTAGCTCAAACTGCAACGCCGGCTGCGCAAAATTCTGCACATTTATTTTTCCCTGCAAGCGCGAATCATCCAGCATCACATCAAGATTATTCACAGAGAGCGCCTCAATCGAGCCACTAAAGTCCATCGTCAGACTGGCTTTGGTCAACACCTTGGCATCCGCGGTCTTTGGCAGAACGATGCCGAGTCGTGTTGCCAGATCACGCGGCGAAAACGCGGCCACCGAAAGTTCACCCGTGACCTGGGGCGACGACAATATCTGTTGCAGATTTAACGTGACCTTGGTCGCCAGCCCCAGCGCCTGCACGTGCAGTCCGGAAATGCTCACCCGCTGTTGCGCCAGCTCGGCATCCACGCTCGCGCTGATGCGCACATCCAGTGGCGACACGGGCAACAGATCACTGCGCAGGCTCACAGACATAACCAGGTCGTCCAGGCGATAACGCTGCGCGTCCACGTCCAGCGTCAACCGGCCACCCAACTCAATGGGCATGCTCAACGCCGGAGCAGACAAGCTAAGTTGAGTCGATAGCTGGAAATCGATCGGCTCGCGCAGTGCGATGGGGCCGGTGCGCAGATTCAGGTTTTCGATCACGACGCGCTGCCCCGCCTGTTGGTCATCCCAGCGAATCTGGGCATCTTCGATATTCACCCCGCCAATCGCCACCGCCGCCAGCGGTGTTGCCGGGCTGGCAGGCTGCGGTTCATCCGCTGTGGTTTCAGACTGGCTGGACGCAGACGGCGCCAACAGGTCATCCCAATTGCTGCGGCCATCGGCAATCCGGCTCAAGTTCACGCGCAACCCCCGCAGCTGCACCGTCTTCATCTCGATGCGTTGCTTCAGCAGCAGCGGCAACAGCTTGAATTTAATCTCCACCGATTCGACACGCGCAAACACCGCTTCTTCAAAACCGGCGGCGTTGCTCAGCTGGGCCGCACCCAGACTCAGCCCCAACCAGGGAAACACCGACAATTCGATATCACCCTGTAGCTCAAGCTCACGTCCGGTAGCCTCTTGCACGGCCTGGGTGATGTCATCCTTGAAGTCGTTGGGATCAACAAACAAGACCACCGCCAGCGTAATCACAATGAACAAAGTCGCCACCGTACCCAGCGCCCAACCCGTAATCCGCCATACTTTGCTTGCCATTGCCGTCGGTTCCCGCATTGTTAAAACTGCTCGCCCTGTGTCTTGCCCACACCGTAGCCCATACCCCTAAACCGCTCAAGCGCGCGCCGAACGCCGACTTCGCCAAGCGCAGACCTGCCAACACGCCGATGAATCGCAAAAGGTATTTAAGGGAACTTAATATGGGTATTGATTTCATCCGGCAGCAAAGTCAGAATCCTCCGTACGGAATCAACAATGCCACTCACGCTTTAAGCGCACACCATGCCAACTATCAAACACCTTAACGTCACCCTCAAAGATAACCATGACAATGTCACGAACGGACAACTGCAAACCACGCAGTTTAATCACAAGGAATGTATCAAGCGGGGGCTGCTGAAACTCGGGATGTTTTGGTTGTTGGCAATCGGCTCGGTGCCCATTATCATTGCGCACTGGGTGCTGGTGCCAGGTTTTCTTATTGCCGGGCCGTGGATGGGCTATCGCACCTATAAAATGACATACCGGCACGATCACATCACGGGTGACTGCCCGGCCTGTCAGGCCAATGTGGAAATCAAAACTGAAGCACAACAAACTCTGCCTAAGTGGACCTATTGCCCCGACTGTAATGCGCCACTGCAGATCACCCAATCCAACTAAATTCACCCATCACTGCGATTTACTATTAGCCATGCGCCCTATTATTGCCTTACTCGTCGTCACCATTATGATCGTCTCGGCCCTCACCGCCGTCGGCTTGCTGATATATCAGACGGGCGTGTTTGATTAGCCGCTGCGCGGAGTGACGAGGGACGAGTCGCCAGATACTCGTTGCTGCAATGCGCCCAACAATCCCGCCAGAGCCTGACCGCGATGACTAATCCGGTTCTTCAGCTCCGGCGCCAATTCCGCTGACGCGCACTGCTCGCTGGGCACCCAAAATATCGGGTCATAACCGAAGCCGTTGTCGCCCTGCGGCGCAAACAGAATACGGCCTTCCCAGCGACCCTGGCAGATCAGTGGCGTTGGGTCTTCGGCGTGGCGCATAAACACCATCAGGCATTGAAAGCGGGCGGTGCGCTCGGCTTCCGGTACATCCTGCAAGTTCTGCAACAGCTTTTGCAAATTATCGCTGTCCGAGGCGCCGGGCCCCGCATAGCGGGCGGAATAGATGCCAGGTGCGCCCTGGAGCGCATCCACTTCCAGCCCGGAATCATCAGCAATCGCGGGCAAGCCGGTGAGCTGCGCCACGTGGCGCGCCTTGAGAATGGCATTTTCGACAAAACTGAGGCCGGTCTCGTCGGCATCGGGCACGTTAAAATCAGACTGTGGCAGGGCCGCCATGCCCAATCCGCCGATGATGTGATTGATCTCGCGCAGCTTGCCTTTATTACTGCTGGCGAGCACCACTTCCCTTGGCAAAAAGTTGGGCAAAGAGTTCGTCAAAGCGCGCGTCTTGCTCACGTCGATAGCACTTCTTTCTGGTGATCTATCAACTCCGCGATACCGAATTTGGCCAGACTCAGCATCGCGCCCAGCTCGTCCTGACGGAAGGCATGGCCCTCGGCAGTACCCTGTATTTCGATAAAAGCACTGGCGTCGTTCATTACCACATTCATGTCAGTTTCGGCGTTAGAATCCTCGTCGTAATCCAGATCCAGCACCGCCATCCCGTTGTAAATACCCACGGAAACCGAGGCCACCTGGCCAATGATGGGATTTTTTTTGATTTTGCCGGTGGCCACCAGATGCTGCATGGCATCGGTCAGGGCCACAAAACCGCCGGTAATGGCAGCGGTACGAGTACCGCCATCGGCCTGGATCACGTCGCAATCGACAATCACGTTGCGCTCGCCCAGGGCCTCCAGATTCACCACCGCACGCAATGAGCGGGCAATCAGGCGCTGGATTTCCATGGTGCGCCCCCCCTGTTTTCCGCGCGCCGCCTCGCGGCCCATACGACTGCCGGTGGAGCGAGGCAACATGCCGTATTCGGCAGTCACCCAGCCCTGGCCCTTGCCTTTCAGCCAACGGGGAATACGCTCTTCGACACTGGCGGTGCACAGCACCTTGGTGTCGCCAAACTCCACCAGCACCGAACCCTCGGCGTGTTTGGTGTAGTTGCGGGTAAATTTGATGGGGCGAAGCTGGTCGGGGGCACGTCCACTGGGGCGCATAGAAAATCCTCTGGCTGAAATACAATGGGCGCGCATTATACCCCCCTCGGAGGGGCTTACGACAGGCCAATTCGACTGAAAAGAGCTAGACTCATCGGACAATATCTGGTCTAATGCGCCGTTCTCGCGACCGGGCAGCTGTCCGTATGACTGCGATATTGTGGATACTGCGTAAAGTTAAGATTAATCTTAATCGCACTAAAAGTATTCGTACGAATTTTAAGAATTTTCTGGAGATCGATCATGGCCAAAGTCTGTCAGGTGACCGGCAAACGCCCCGTCGCGGGCAATAACGTATCACACGCGCATAACAAAACGCGTCGTCGTTTCCTGCCCAACCTTCACTCCCACCGCTTTTGGGTGGAAAGTGAAAACCGCTTTATTAGGTTGCGTGTTACCGCCAAAGGCATGCGCATTATTGATAAAAAGGGCATCGATACCGTGTTGGCTGAAATGCGCAACCGCGGCGAAAAAGGCCTGGGAAAACCCCCTCAGCAGCCCTCTGTTTAAGAGCTAGGAGAAAAAGACATGCGCGATAAAATCAGACTCGTTTCCAGCGCCGGTACCGGTCACTTTTACACCACTGACAAAAACAAGCGCACCATGCCCGAAAAAATGGAGATCAAAAAGTTTGATCCCGTGGTTCGCAAGCACGTGATGTACAAGGAAGCCAAGATCAAGTAAACCGATCCCGCTGTCTTGTTTGTTAATCAAAAAAGCCCGGAACTCCCGGGCTTTTTTGTGCTCTATAGCGCCACACACTATCACCATAGACAAGTGGCGTATAATGCGCGAAACCCGGGAACACGAGGAACTTTTCGTTATACCGTCACCATCGATAAACCAACACACTATTTACAACAACCGTTATCACTAGCACAACCACACAAAGGAGCACCCTGTGTCCGTACGCATCCTAACTACGGCTTTACTAATCTTCGTCGCTAGCCTCTTGATTAGCGGCACCGTTAGCGCCCAGCGCATCGATCTCACGCTAAAGAATGACAGCGCCCGTTTTTCCTACATCAGTCTGATTGGTGGCTCTACTTTTGGTCGCACCGAAATGAACACCGGTTTCCTCTACAATGAAGAGGACAACATGGCGCTCGACATTGGTCTGCAAGTTATCGATGTCGCTGGCAGCAAAACCCCGGGGCTGGAACTGGGGGTGGGCCCACGGTTTTATTATCTGAAACACGACGCCTCAAATTCTAAGGCCGCCGCCATCACTGTAGGTGGCCAACTGCGTTACAAGCTGCCCAACGTGCCGCGCCTGGCCTTGATGGGAAGCCTCTTTTACGCCCCCAGCATTACCTCAACCCTGGACGCAGACAGCATGTACGAACTCGGCATGGGCGTAGGCTATGAATTATTGCCCACTGCCAATATCTATCTGACTTACCGCCGGATTCGGGCCGATTTCACCAAGGGCGTGGGCGCGAAAAATATCGACAGTGGCGTGTCACTGGGCATGAATTTCACCTTTTAGACCATCAACCAAAAAGCGGGCTCCTGTCAGACTTAGGCGCAACTGATCCCAAGTCTGACGGCCGGCTAGGCCCGCGCACAAACCCACACATCCACTCGTTTCGCCCCGGCCCGCAACAGAGTTTTCGCCAGCTCGTCAGCAGTGCTGCCGGTGGTCATCACGTCATCGATAATCACCACATGACCACTCATGGGCTGCACAACCTCGAATGCACCGCGGACATTTTCCAGCCGTTGCTTGCGTGACAAATCGGACTGCGGCGGGGTCGCTAAAACACGGCGGACATTGCCCAGATTCAGCGACACACCAAACCGCCGGGCAATTGGTCGCGCCAGCTCTGCGGCCTGATTAAAGCCCCGTTCGCGCAGCCGAACGGCATGCAAAGGCACGGGGATCAATTGATCCGGCGGCACCTCCACCACCGCAGCCAACCAATCCGCCATCAATTCACCCAGCAGGCGCGCCTGCGTCAAGCGACCGTTAAATTTAAGCCCCTGCAACAGATGATCCAACGGAGCCCGATAAAAAAAGGGCGACAGGCACAATTCGAAAGCTGGCGGTTGTGTCTGGCATCGGCCACACAGGGCTTCGACGCCCGTGGCGTGTAACGGCAGGGCACAGCGAGCGCACTGAGACTCGGCCCACGGCAGCGACTGCCGACAGGCAAAACACAGATCGCTAAGCCTCGCGGCATGTCGAATACCGACATCCCCGCATAACAGGCACACCGGAGGCAGCCAGGTCGCTGCCAATCGAAATTGAGCATTTTTCATCCATTGGTTCACTCTTCACCACTCCCTGGTTGACAGTCAACGCCCAGCCACTAAAATGCTAGTTCGGCCCATTCAGCCACAAACTACGCCAGCCACCGTCGCTAGGCAATCACCCAACCACCGCAGAGAAAACGCCATGGACAACGCCACTTATCAACGTATCGACGAACTCACCCAACGGGTACTCGGCAACGACGGCGAAATCAGCACCGCTGAAGGCCAGTGGCTCATCGGCCTGCACCACGATTATCTGCCCTGGTTGATGGCCGGTGCCGACCGTATCCGCAAGGCCAACCGTGGTAATGAAATCGAAGTCTGCGCCATTTCCAACGTGCGCTCGGGCAACTGCTCGGAAAACTGTTCCTTCTGCTCCCAAAGCGGCCACCACAAAGGCACCACCGCGCCAGTTTACAATTACATTGAAAGTGAAGATTTGGTCGCGCAAGCAAAACGCGCCCGTGAATGGGGGGCCAGCGATTTTGGCGTGGTTTCGAAAGGCTGGGGCCTGCGTTCGGACAAAGAACGCAAACAATTAAGCGAATATTTCTCCGCCATGGACGAAAATTCCGACATCGGCCGCTGTGCCAGCCTTGGTGTGTTGACTGCAGAAAGCGCCCGTGAACTCAAGGCCATGGGCCTGGAAAACTACCATCACAACCTGGAGTCCGCCGAGAGCTTTTTCGATAACGTCTGCACCTCGCACACTTTTCAGGAAAATATCGACACCATTCGCCACGCCCACGAGGCCGGACTGCGGGTCTGTGCCGGTGGCATCCTCGGCATGGGCGAGAGCCTCGAACAGCGCATCGAACTGGCCATACAGCTACGCGAGATAGGCGTGAAATCCGTACCGCTGAATTTCCTCAACCCACAACAAGGCACACCGATGGCGGATCGCAAGCCCATGGGCGGCTTTGAGATATTGCAAAGCATCGCGGTATTCCGTTACCTGCTACCCCAGGCCGAAATCCGCATTGCCGGTGGCCGCCACTTCCTCGGCGACATGCAGTCGATGATCTTCATGGCCGGCGCTTCAGGCGTAATGATCGGCGACTACCTCACCACCAGCGGCCGCAGTGTGGATGACGACCTGAAAATGATTCGTGATCTCAAGTTGAACATACGCGGCGATACCCAACAGCGCCGCAATGCCCAACAAACCGTCGATGCCTGATTCACAGCTCCCGCAATAGCGCGAATCAATGGACGAAGTTCTCAAGCCGGTACTCGCAGAACGTCAAGCGCAATCCCTATATCGTCGCCGTCACGTCATCGACGGACCGCAAGCCTGCAACTTGAAGTTAGATGGCCGCGACGTTATCAATTTTTGCAGCAACGACTATCTCGGCCTCGCCAATCATCCACAGGTCATTTCCGCCTTAAAAAAAGGCGCGGATGAATACGGGGTGGGTGCGGGTGCCTCTCATTTAATCAACGGTCACAGTCGCGCCCATCACGCCCTGGAAGAAGAACTCGCCGATTTTGTAAACCGCCCGCGCGCCTTACTTTTTTCCAGCGGCTATATGGCCAACCTCGGCGTCATCACCAGCTTGGTGGGCAAGGGTGATGCAATTTTGGAAGACCGCATCAATCATGCCTCGCTAATCGATGCCGGACTGTTATCAGGCGCACGCCTGCAACGTTACCGACATGCCGATTGTGATTCACTTGTCACACACCTGAAAAAAATCACCTCAAAAAATAACAACGGCCGCCGCTTGATCGCCACCGATGGCGTGTTCAGCATGGATGGCGATCTTGCGCCACTGCCCGCATTGGCGGAAACCGCGGCACAGCACGACGCCTGGCTGATGGTCGATGATGCGCACGGGCTGGGGATTATCGGCAAGCAGGGTCGCGGTAGCGTCGATCATTTTGATCTCAACAACGAACACGTGCCGATACTCATGGGCACTCTCGGCAAAGCCTTTGGTACCTTCGGGGCGTTTGTTGCGGGCAGTGAGGCCTTGATCGAAACCCTGATTCAACAAGCCCGCAGTTATATTTACACCACCGCACTACCCCCGGCGGTCGCCGAGGCAACTCGTGCCAGCCTTACGCTATTACGCGCAGCGGATGACCGACGTGAAAAACTTGTTGCGCTGATTACACAGTTTCGTCACGGTGCCAAACAGTTAGGTTTAACACTATTGGAATCACCCACACCGATACAACCATTAATAGTCTGCGATTCAAAACAGGCAATGACACTGAGTAATGATCTGCTTGCGAAACATCAAATCATGGTCAGTGCCATTCGCCCACCCACGGTGCCCGATGGCAGCGTCCGACTGCGCATCACTCTCTGTGCGAATCACAACGAGACGCAAATTGACCAATTACTTTCTGCATTGGATGCCAGCACGCAGAAAATGGCACCATGAATCTCTTCACACAAACCATCGGCAGCGGCCCCGATCTTGTGTTGCTGCACGGCTGGGGCATGAATGGCGATGTATGGGAAGGCATCTTGCCGGCCTTGTCAAAACGCTATCGCACCACCATTGTTGACCTACCCGGTTATGGCCGCAGCCTGGGTTGCCCCACGGATTACACGCTACCCCGTTTGGCAGCGATATTATCTGAAGTTTTGCCACAACAAATAACACTCATCGGCTGGTCACTGGGCGGCATGCTCGCTACCCAATTGGCGTTAGACCGATCACAACAAGTGAACAAGCTAGTACTGGTCGCCAGCGGCCCGCAATTTGTGCGCGACCACAGCTGGCCCGATGGCCCCGATATCGAGGTGCTTGATGGATTCGCTGATGGATTAAAACAAAGTTACCAAAAAACCATCAAGCGTTTCATTGCCATTCAGGCCATGGGCAGTGACCACGCGCGCGAGGAACAACGCACACTGCGGGAACGGGTATCTCGTCACGGCAATCCGCAGCTGGCAGCACTGGAGGGCGGACTGGAAATCCTACGGACGGCCAATCTGCGACCACGCATTACCGAAATTCAACATCCCAGCCTGTTGATCAGTGGCGAACATGATGCCTTGTTTCGCCCCGCGGCCGCACATAAAACACTGGCCTTATTTCACGATGCCCGCTTGTCGATAATACCTGGGGCGGGACATGCGCCGTTTTTGTCTCACCCCGATATCTTTCTTGATAAGCTGCTGGCATTTTTACCCTCTTCATAATCACTGATAAAAATTTATTTATGTCCGCACAACACTCACCCTTGATTAAACTCGAAAAACGCCGCATTCGCGCTTCCTTCGATGCCGCTGCCGAACACTACGATGAGGTCGCGGTGCTACAACGCGAAATTGGCGAACGTATTCTCGATCGTTTGGATCTTATCAAGTTACAACCCGACACCATTCTCGATATCGGTGCAGGTACTGGTGTCGCCACCGAAGCCCTCGGCAAGCATTATAAAAAATCACTGGTTATCGCCGTTGATCTAGCGCCCAATATGCTCAAACAAGCGCGCCAGCGCGGTGGAATTTTTACAAAATTCTTCCGTCATTATTTGAATAAACGCGGTTTTATCTGTGGCGACGCCGAAAATTTACCCTTTGCAAAGAACAGTATTGATTTAATTTTCTCCAATGCTACCCTGCAATGGTGCAACGACCTCGACCACACCTTTGCCGAATTTAAACGAGTATTGCGACCTGATGGACTGTTGATGTTTTCCACCTTTGGGCCAGATACCTTGAAGGAATTACGCGACAGTTGGCGCACTGCTGATGCCCTTTCCAGCAACGAATACCCCACACACGTGCATGACTTCATCGACATGCACGACATCGGCGACGCCATGCTACGCGCCGGCTTTTCTGATCCAGTGATGGACGTGGAAAACTTCACCCTCACTTATCCCGACGCCTATCAACTGATGCGTGAACTCAAAACCCTGGGCGCACACAACATGGCCAGCGAAAGACGCCACAGCTTAACCGGCAAGACCCGCATCAAAAACATGGTCGCCGCCTATGAAACCCTGCGCATCAACGATAATTTGCCCGCCAGCTATGAAGTTGTCTACGGACACGCCTGGGCACCTGCGGACGTCAAGCCCGGTGAAATCATGATCCCTCTACACCAACTACAACCAGGAGTACGACGCTAATGGCCCGTGGATATTTTATAACTGGCACTGACACCGACATCGGCAAAACCACTGTGGCAGTGGCACTAATGGCCGCATTGAAAAAACAAGGCCTCCGCGTCGCCGCAATGAAACCCATTTCCGCAGGTTGCGAGATCACGGAACATGGCCTGCGCAACGACGATGCCATACAACTCATGCAACAGGCCAGCATCGAGCTACCCTACGATGTGGTTAACCCCTATGCCTTTGAACCCGCCATCGCGCCACACATTGCCGCCGCCGAACACGACATTGAAATGCACATCGACATCCTTATGCAGGCATATCGAAAAATTGCTGCACAGGTTGACGTGGTGATTGTAGAAGGGGCAGGAGGCTGGCTGGTACCATTCAATGAAACGCAGACCATGGCCGATGTTGCCTGTGCATTAACGCTAGATATTATTCAAGTGGTGGGCATGAAACTGGGTTGTTTGAATCACGCACTGCTTACAACGGCGAGCATTGCTGCGCATGGCCTCAAGCAAATTGGCTGGGTCGCCAATCATTTATCGACGACTACCGAGCGCATCACTGAAAATGTAAACGCTTTACGTGCACGTATTCCGGCACCATTGCTGGACGAAATACCTTATGGGAAAAAACCTTTAACATTAGAAAATTCTGCGCACATTCTTTCACATTTAAAACTCTGACTTTTATTTAAAATTGGCTGCTAATGCTGATAGTAATGCCGATATTTCGTGTTTCACTTCGCGGCTCATAAATAGTCGCTCCAACAGGCATTCCGTTAATGGTTAATGTTTCGTTCGGGCTACGACCAAAATCCCAAGACTCAAAATAAGGCTCAACAATTAGCTTGCTGTTTGCACGCAATTGATAATAGATAGGTAGAGACACACGACCACTGAGATTCACCCCAAGAGAAAGATCTGCACAATCATAGTTTAAAAGACAAATATTCATTATTGGGTTAATGGGACGGGTAAACCTGCCATCTAGCCACACTGCCCATTTTTCCTTTCCTAATAACTGGACCCTCCCGCCTATAAATCCATAATACCAATAATAGGTTTCGAACAAACCAAGCACAGCGTTAGTTGGTAATATGTCCCGCTGCCATTCTCGAAAACCCAGACCGAAATAGAGCGCAGAAGGCTTTACCAACTGGATTACATCCAAGATTCCCAGCGAAACAGAAATGTCGACAATCTGTTCATTCGTTTTTGTTTTGTGCGGAGCGCCACTCTGAGTTTGACCCTTATAGACAACATTTCCTTTAAGATAGGTAAAAGAAACATTCAGGAAATATTGATCGGATTGCCATAAAAGTGCACCACTAATACCAGGTAACCAACCATCTTCACGATTTAACAATCTACCATCATCACTAAACTCTTTATAGCCAAAATCCTGTGAAGCAAGACCAATACTGGCATTTAGTGATCCTGCTTTATCCGCTGCAAAGACATTCGCTGCAAGTATTGACGCTAAAGAAAAGCTGATAATTATGGTGATTATTTGTGAATTTATTTTCATTATGCGATAAAAAATCAATTTCGCCTGGGCATAAAAAAAGCGCGGGCGAAAACCCGCGCTTTTTATTACAAAATTACTAACTACCAAGTTCCAAGAATAGTATCAATTACACCATCGCTATTTCCGTAAGTAATCGTGTAAGCAATGCAACTATCAAATGTAATCGTCCCCCAAGTACCCCCCGACCCGGTAAAACTGATTTCACCGGAACCCGGATTCCCGCTCGAACAAAATGTTATTGCAACATTCGTCATTACAGAAACGTACCCATACGTTGGATGATAGATTCTAGCACTAACGAAATAGCCTGATAATGCATTACCGGTGACATCAACATCCTCAGTTTGATAGGTTAATCCATCGCTACCCACATAGTTTGATGTGGAGGTACACACTTCTTGATCCGTGCTAATGGTATAAACACAAATTCCTGTGCCGTTTAATGTTTGCGTTTGACCATTATAGTTCACCGTAAAATTTGTATAGGTAATGGTATAAACCTTCTCCGTAGCACTAACCGTATCATTGTAATGGATCGCCCCATTCAAAATGACTTGTCCAATACCAGAACCGTTATCGAAACAAAGATTATTAAATGTCGCTGTTACACTATCGACTGTCAAATAATTATCCGGAAGTGTAATGCTTCCTCCACAAAACCAGGACTCACCAAAATCTGCATCGGCATTCAGTTGATCTGATGTTAATACTAAACCTGTCGGTAAATTACTATTTTGAGGCAAATCATTAAGGATTCGGCGCATAATTTCGCCAATTTGCCGTAACGATAAAGTGGCGAACGACCCATCAGTAATCACAACACCGAATGGATTTTCTTCGGCAGCAACGCCCTGCAATAGCGTCTCCGTTGTCGCCACGCCAAAATTTTCAGCATTACCCACCGAAATAGCTGCTGGAGTTGTGACACCACTATATGGATTGATATTATCAGGGGTGGTAGTGCCTCCACCTCCACCTCCACAACCCACTAACATACCTACGGCAATCCCAATCAATCCACTAAATATTGTCCTCATACGCATTATCACTACCCCCCTTAGTTATTTAAAAACTCCAACGATCCTCTAATATGGCCCTACACAAACCCAGGGCACCTCTGATTTATTTTGGACGAAGTAGGCTGTGATCTAAAATGTTCAAATTCACCAACGGTAGGCGCTTTTAGGCGAAGCAAAAATCGCACGTAATAGCGAGCTATTACAAAGATTTGCAACGCAGAAGTTGGATATTTTAGACGTAAGATACGAGTTCAGGAATAGATCAGAGGTTCCCTAACTTAACTCTCATCACTGTAAACAACGCCCTAAACCTAGGCACATTCCCCCCAAAACAGAAATCACCATGAGAATAACGCTACGCTACCATCGCACCCTTCATTTTTTTCATGGCATTGGCTTCCAGCTGACGTATGCGCTCGGCGGACACCCCGTATTTATCGGCCAAGGCATGCAAGGTCACCTTTTTCTCGGACAACCAGCGGCTTCTCAAGATATCCTGACTGCGTTCATCAAGATCACCCAGGGCATTGGCAAGCAGGGAATTGTTATGCGATTCCCAATTTTCTGCTTCCAACTGCGAAGCAGGCTCCATGCTCATGTCTTGCAGGTAACCTGCGGGCGCGGGCTTGAAGTCGCTATCATCATCGGTACCGTAGCCGTCGAAGGCGGTGTCCTGCCCGCTCATGCGCTCTTCCATCTGGCGCACGGTGGCTTCGGGCACGTCCAGCGCTTTGGCGACGTGTTCAACTTCTGCCTGAGTAAACCAGCCGAGACGTTTTTTGTTTTTGCGCAGATTAAAAAACAATTTGCGCTGGGCTTTAGTAGTGGCCAGTTTGACCACACGCCAGTTGCGCAAAATATATTCGTGGATTTCGGCGCGTATCCAATGCACGGCAAAAGAAACCAGACGCACATTGTGACTGGTGTCGAAGCGTTTAACCGCCTTCATCAGCCCGATGTTGCCTTCCTGAATCAGATCCGCCTGCGCCAAACCGTAACCGCTGTAGCCTTTGGCAACGTGGATCACAAAACGCAGATGCGACATCACCAAACGGCGAGCTGCGTTAAGGTCGCCCTCATTTTGCAAGCGCTCGGCCAGGTCACGTTCCTCTTCCACACTCAGCATAGACACCTGGGCCGCAGCCGAAATATAGGCCTCAAGGCTACCGGTGGGGACCGCAAGTTCCACAGTCAGGTTTTTGTTCATGTTTTCTCCGTTCGTGCTCATACTGCTATTTTAGCAATCTCTGTTTAGCAATCCAAGGGTGTGAGTGCCAAATTAGATCAAAGTTCCCTAATATTGAACCCTTCTCAACGACCAGACAGGATCCAAACTTTAGACCATATCTCGGCCAAAATCACCAAAAATCAAGTCGGCTCAATCGCTTGCAGGTGTTTTCCGACCGCCAACCAAGACCCCAGCAGGCCCAGAAACACGCCACTGCCCAACAATACCAACACCGTTTCCAGATCCAGGCCGCCCAGCGAAAACTGACTATTGTAGAGTAGCGACAATCGACTCACCGGATCAGCGAGCAAACCCAACAAAATACCCACCAGCAACCAGGCCATGACCGCACCCATCAGCCCATACCAAAAGCCGGTATACAGGAAAGGCCGACGAATAAAGGCATTGGTGGCGCCAATGAGCTTGGTGACCACGATTTCCTCGCGTCGATTGAGAATCGTCAGCCGGATCGTATTACCCACCACCAGCAAAATCGCCATGCCCAGCAGGCCGCCCAGCAACATCACTCCGCGCTTGCCCAGCTCGATAATGCCGTTGAGACGCCGTACCCACTCCATGTCCAGCTGCGCCAAATCCACCGACTGTAATTCTTGCACCCGACTCAGCAGTAACGCCATTTGTATGGGCTCCGCCGCCTCGGCAGTGGGACGTAATACCAGTACGGCAGGCAGAGGATTTTCATCCAGCGAATCCAGCGCCCCGCCAAAACCGGACAACTCACGGAATTCCGCCAAGGCCTGTTCACGCGAGATATAACGTACCTCTGCTACCCCCTCCCAGCCTCGAAGCTTTTTCGCCAGCGACTGAATGCGCTTTTCCGGCACACCCCGTTTGATAAACAATGACATCTGCGCGGTGCCTTCCCAGCCGGTGGATAGCTGTTGTGCGTTTTGCAACAACACGTGCAAACCCGCGGGCAGGGCTAAGGCAATACCGATCACCGCCGCCGTCATCAGCGTCGCCAGCGGGGCGCGCCACAGCGTGCCCAACGACGACACCAGCACCCACAGGTGATGGGTAAAGTAAGCGTTTACCTGGCCACGAGGCTTTTGTTTGCTGGAAACACCAACGTCAACAGAACGCTCAGGTCGCCGGGTCGCCCTTCTTTTATCGCGCAAGCTCACACCCCGACACCCGCAGCCGCGACGGTTTCACCCAGCAGATCCGCAGTGCGTCCATCCCGCTCCAGCTTGCCCTGTTTGAGGGTGAGCAGGCGATAATCCAGTCGTGAAATGAGGTCGTGGTCATGGGTGGCAATCAGCACCGCTACCCCCACCTGATTAAACTGCCCGAACAGGCCCATGATCTCCCGCGACAACTCCGGATCGAGATTGCCGGTAGGCTCATCGGCCAGCAGCAATGGCGGACGGTTCACCACCGCGCGGGCGATACCCACCCGCTGTTGTTCACCGCCGGACAACGTAATCGGCATCATCCGCTCCTTACCCAGCAGCCCAACTTTATCCAGCGCCGCGCGCACCCGTCGCCCCACCTCGCGCTGGTGATACCCAGCAATAATCAACGGCAGCGCCACATTGTCGTACACGGTGCGGTCGTAAAGCAGGTTGTGATTTTGGAACACCACACCGATCTTGCGGCGCAGCGCAGGGATGTGACGGTTTTTCAGCCGGGTGAGATTCTGCCTGTCGATAATCACGTTGCCGCGCGAAGCACGTTCTATGCACGCAATCAGCTTCAACAGACTGCTCTTGCCTGCGCCAGAATGCCCGGTGAGAAAGGCCATTTCCCCCGGCTGCAGATGAAAACTCACGCCTGACAAGGCCTCGTGGCCGCCGGGGTAGCGTTTGGTGACGTTATCGAATTGGATCATGGGGGGGCAGGGTAAAGGGGAAAGATAAAAAGAGAGACGTTTTTTGCATTCGTTGCACCTTTGCGGCCTCTGCGTTAAACACCGGTCTACGAACCATCACGTGCAAGTAACGCTTCCACAAACTCATCGGCGTTAAACGGCCGCAGGTCGTCAATACCTTCGCCGACGCCGATAAACCGAATCGGCAGGCCGAGACGTTTGGCGACGGCGAAAATTACCCCGCCTTTGGCGGTGCCGTCGAGTTTGGTGAGAGTGATGCCAGACACGCCTACGGCATCGCGGAATTGTTCGGCCTGCACCACAGCGTTTTGGCCGATGCCGGCGTCCAGCACCAGCATCACTTCATGGGGAGCGGTGTCGTCGAGCTTGGTGATAACGCGACGCACCTTTTTGAGTTCTTCCATCAAATTCGCTTGAGTGTGCAGGCGACCAGCGGTGTCGGCGATGAGTACGTCCACGCCCTTGGACTTGGCAGATTGCACGGCGTCGAAGATCACCGAGGCAGAATCCGCGCCCGAGTGCTGAGCCACCACTGGCACCTCGTTGCGCTTGCCCCACTCCTGCAACTGCTCGACGGCGGCGGCGCGGAAGGTATCGCCCGCCGCCAACATCACCGATTTGCCTTCCAGTTGGAATTTCTTCGCCAACTTACCGATGGTAGTGGTTTTGCCCGCGCCGTTGATGCCCACCATCAAAATCACGAAGGGCGCGGCATTGCTGTCGATTTCCAGCGGCTGAACCGACGGTGCCAGAATCGCCGTCATATCTTCGCGCAGCGCCGCGAACAGGGCGTCGGCATCGGCCAGTTGTTTGCGCTGAATACGACCGGTGAGGTCGCTGACAATTTCCTGAGTGGCTTCCACGCCCACGTCACTGGTCAGCAGCAGGGTCTCGATCTCGTCCAGCACATCGTCGTCGATGGCCTTTTTGCCCAGCACCAGATCAGCCAGGCCATCAGTAATGCCGCTACGGGTACGACTGAGACCGGCCTTGAGGCGCGCGAACAGGCCCCGCTTTTTTTCAGGTCCATTCTGGGACTGCTCACTCGTACCAGACGGAGTCTCGGCTTGAGACAATGGCTCAATCGCAGGCTGAATATCATTTTTTACAGCGGACTTGTTTTTTTTGAAACCAAACATGAATTTTTGCGGTCATAGCTGCTGGTAATTGGGTAGACTATCCTACCATTCGCGAACGTGAGCCGTCAGCCGTATTAATGGCGGAAAAAATATAGTGGCGGAAACCGTTCCTGAGCAAAAAATAATAATTAATCCGGATAATTTGTCATTCCGGCATTTATGCCCTGAGGGCGCAAGGCCAGAATGATGAAAATGAATAATCCTGACTTCAAAAATTTGAGAGGCTTATGAATCCTTTATTAATGATCTCCGCTGTAGCGCTCGCAACTGCGGCACTCACAGGCTGTGACACTGCTCCCAGTAAAGACAACAGCACGAATACCCCAGCCACACCCGCCAATTCCACAATGACTGTCGAAGCGGCGAAACAAGGCCACATCATCAGCGTCGGTGACGTGCACGAATACCGCCTCGCCAATGGCTTGAAAATCCTCATTAAAGAGGACCAGCGCGCGCCCATCGTGATATCACAAATCTGGTACAAAACGGGCTCCAGCTACGAATCCAACGGCACCACTGGCGTCGCCCATGTGCTGGAGCACATGATGTTCAAGGGTACCGACAAACTCGGCCCCAACGAATTCTCGCGCATCATCTCTGCCAACGGCGGTCGTGAAAACGCCTTCACCGGACAGGACTACACCGCCTATTTCCAACAGCTGGAAAAGAGCCGTCTGCCCATCAGCTTCGAGCTTGAGGCCGACCGCATGGCCAATCTCAATCTGCGCGTTGAAGATTTCGCCAAAGAAGTCAACGTGGTGATGGAAGAACGTCGCATGCGCACCGATGACAAACCCCGCTCCCTCACCTACGAGCACTTTGCCGCCACCGCCTTCGTCAACAGCCCCTATCACCATCCCATCATCGGCTGGATGGACGACCTGGAAAACATGAACGTGGACGACATGCGCAACTGGTACAAAGACTGGTACGCACCCAACAACGCGATTTTGGTAGTGGCTGGCGATGTCGAACACCAAGCCGTGTTTGAACTGGCAAAGAAATTTTACGGGCCCGTCAAAGCTCGCCCGATTCCAACCCTGAAACCGCAAAAAGAATTTGAGCAAAAAGGTATTCGCCGCATCGTCGTCAAAGCTCCTGCACAGGTGCCGTACATGCTTATGGGCTACAAGGTACCCGTGGTGATGACCGCCGAAATCGAGTGGGAACCCTACGCACTGGAGATGCTAGCCAGCGTATTGGATGCCGGTGAAAGCTCACGCTTCGCTAAACAACTAGTGCGCGGCATCCAAGTCGCCACCAGCGTGGGCGCCGGTTATGACCTCTATTCACGGTTAGATGACCTGTTTTTGTTTGACGGCACACCCGCCAAAGGCAAGACCGTGGAGGATCTTGAAAATGCCATCCGCGCACAAATAGCCACACTCAAAACCGAACTTGTGAGCCAGGCCGAACTGGACCGCATCAAGGCGCAAGTCGTTGCTAGCAAGGTTTACGAAAAAGACTCGGTGTTTTATCAGGCCATGCAAATTGGCACCCTGGCCACCGTGGGACTCGACTGGCAATTAATGGATAAATTTGTCGAACGTCTGCGCGCGGTCACACCAGAACAGGTACAGGCCGTCGCCCAAAAATATCTGATTGATGATCACTTGACCGTGGCTGTGCTGGATCCACAATCCACTCCCGTCGCTGCAAACGGAGGCCACCCCAATGCGTTGTAATACCAAAAATAAATTTATCTTGAACTTGTTAATTAGCATCACGCTGTTTTGCACGGCATTGCTCAGCACCATCGTCAGCGCCGGGCCGGAAATCGAAGACTGGCGCACTGCAAACGGGACGCGCGTCTATTTTGTGCCCGCGCCTGAATTACCCATCGTCGACATACGCATCATTTTTAATGCTGGCGCAGCACGCGATGGAGACAATCCCGGCGTGGCAATAATGACCAACGGTCTGCTGGCCGAAGGTGCAGGCGGATTAACGGCCGACCAACTGGCCGAACAGTTTGAATCCATCGGCGCACGATTTAGCAACAGTGCCCAACGCGACATGGCCACACTCAGTTTGCGCACACTGTCGGAAAAAAAGGTGTTTGATGCTGCGGTAAGCACACTTACCACGATTCTTACGCAACCGGACTTTCCCAAAAAAGCCTTTGAACGTGAGCGCAGCCGCCTGCTGACAACCCTGAAACGCCACAAACAATCGCCAGGCGCGCAAGCCGATGAAGCTTTTTACAAAGCGATTTACGCCACGCACCCTTATCACGGCCAACCTACCGGCACCGAAACTGGCATCAACGGACTGACAACGACAAAACTCAAAGACTATTACCAGAAATATTACGTGGGCAGCAATGCGGTACTGGCTATCGTCGGCGACCTGTCACGCACCGATGCGGAAAAGCTTGCAGAAACCTTAATGGGCAAGTTGCCAGAAGGTCAACCTGCGGACGACTTGCCAGCGGTCAAGGCTCTCACCAAAGGCAATGAAATCCGCATCAACCATTCCTCTGCACAAACCCATATACTGGTCGGCCAGCCCGGCATGAAACGCGGCGACTCTGACTATTTCACGTTATACGTCGGCAACCATATGCTGGGCGGCAACGGCCTCATCGCCCGTCTGGCCATCGAGATTCGTGAAAAACGTGGCCTCGCCTACAGCAGCTACAGTTATTTCCGGCCGATGCGTGAAAATGGCCCGTACACTTTTGGCCTACAAACCAAAAATGAAACTGCCGAAGAAGCACTGGCAGTGTTACGCGAGACCATCGCTAAATTCATCAAGGAAGGGCCCACCGCAGAAGAACTGGACGCCTCCAAGAAAAACATTACTGGTGGTTTTCCGCTGCGTATTTCCAGCAATAAAAAGATCATCGATTACATTGGCATGATCGGCTTTTACCAATTGCCCATGGACTACCTCGACACCTTCAATGCACGGGTGCAGGCCGTCACTGTGGACGACATTAAAAAGGTTTTCCAAAAACGTATCCGTCTGGACAAGATGGTAACGGTAATGGTAGGCGGCAATATTGCTGACACTATTAACCCAGTTTCAAGATAGATCATCCTGATCCATTTTGAATCGCCTGCAAAACACCGGCGCAAATATGCGAATCTGCTTGTGTTTTTCAGGCTCGCGTTGGCTATCGCCAACGGCGATGCGTCCCTGCACCACATTCTTTTATTGCAAGAATAATCCAACCTATAAAGCGTCCGGATTAATAACAATGATAAAAAATAGAGACTTGAACGCATGACTCAAATTCAGTTACAAATTCTTGACCCTCGGGTTGGCACAGACATCGAACTGCCACATTATGCTACTGACGGTTCTGCTGGCATGGATCTGCGTGCCTGCATTGATGGCCCATTGGAAATCAAACCCGGTGAAACCCATTTAATCCCCACTGGCATCGCGATTCATATTGGCGACCCAAATCTGGCTGCAGTTTTATTGCCTCGTTCGGGCCTCGGCCACAAACACGGCATCGTGCTAGGCAACCTCACCGGACTGATAGATTCAGATTACCAAGGGCAACTTTTTATCTCCTGCTGGAACCGGAGCGACAAAACCTTCACCGTCAATCTCGGTGAACGTATTGCCCAAATGGTATTTATACCGGTGGTGCAGGCCAGCTTCGAGATCGTCGATAGCTTTGATGAAAGCGATCGCGGCGAAGGCGGGTTTGGACACACCGGTCAACATTAAATCCCGATGGAAATTGCGCCGCTTCAACATCATGAAGCGACGCAATTTAATGGGCGACTTAAGTGCCCGCCCGTACGTGCAGACCACACTCTTTGGTTTCCGGGTTTTCCCACCACCAACGCCCCGCACGAATATCTTCACCATCTGCCACTGCGCGCGTGCAGGGTGCGCAACCAATGCTGGGATAACCCTGCTCATGCAATTCATTAAAGGGCACATCGTAACGGCGAATGTAGGCCCACACCTCCTGCTCACTCCAATCCAGCAAGGGGTTAAATTTCGGCATCGAATGCGCCTCATCCCACTCCATGCGTTGAATATCTGTACGTGTCACCGACTGCTCCTTGCGCAACCCGGTAATCCAGGCTTCGCGTGTGGACAAGGCCTGTTTTAACGGCACCAGTTTGCGCATTGCGCAGCATTGTTTGCGTTGCTCCACACTGTCGTAAAAGGCATTGGGTCCTTGCGCCTGCACGTATTCCGCCAGCACTGCGCAATCCGGCGCGTACACTTGCACCACTGCCCCATAACGCTGATGCGTCCTTTGCATCAACTCATAGGTCTCAGCGGGCAACCGCCCGGTATCCAGAGTAAACACATCAATATTCGGCGCATGTCTGACGATGATATCCAGCAACACCATATCCTCCGCACTAAAACTGCTGGCCAAAGCCGCTGGCGCATAGTCTCGCTGAATATTCCCCAGCAATGAAACCACCGAATTTATTTTTTTATCCACCAACATTTTCTTTCTCCTTAATTAACGATTTTTAACCGACCGCTAAACCGATACCTGTACATATTTTTCTGCCATTCTTTCTGCCGTTGTTGCCAGATGCGCGACCTCCGGCAACGACGCCTGCACATCCAAACCCACATCAATCTCACTACATGCCTTTGCGGCCAGCACTGTCCACAGATCCTGAGCCTTGGCCAACTTTTCAAAACGGGCATCATCAAAAACTGTGCGCAATTGCTCCGCCTCTTCAATAAACACCAACATGGAATCCGCAAGTTGCGCGGTCGCGTGCGCCTGCTCCATCACCTTTCCTGCCAGCACATTCAACTCATCCGCTGGATTCTTTTCGCCCTCCACATGCAGCAGCGCTTTACCCACCAGGCGAATAATGGCTTCAACACAATCCAGTGCCTCGTCATATTTTTTCGCCAATTGAAAGACTCGACGATATTCCCGTTCATGCGCCGCCTCTGAAAAATTTGCCGAGACCGCATCATGTTTTGATCCCATGCACTCGCCACCGCCCAGTGCCAGCACCCGGAAATCTTCCGTCTCGCCAAAATCCTTTAACAGCAACTCACTGCTTGACCCACTAATGCTAGTTAGATCTTCTAACAATTCAGCAAAGAAATCTTTGCCCTGGCGCTGTGCCCACACCGTGAATATTTCGTTATCTTTGCGTGAATGCTCAAACGCCTCTTTGACCCGCTTCACCGCAGCCGGTGCCAGACGCGCCGGCACCTCGGGACCACGCAGCGCAATCTGCCCACCGTTACGTCCGTCACCTCCAAAGTGCAACCGGTAATGGGGAATCAACTTTCCGTTAATGCGCCGACCTTCACCGTGCAAACCAATATCACCCACGGTGGGCTGGGCGCAGCCATTGTGACAACCACTGACTCGAATCCGCAGGTCACCCGCCCCGCCACTCAACTCGTTGCAGACCAATCGCGATGCGGTAATGCCCAAGCGGCAAGTCCAGGTGCCGGGGCAGGCCACCACGTCGTCGCCAGCGGCGGGCGCGGCCAAACCCATCCGACTCACGCTGTTTTTAATGATCTGTAAATCGCTTTGAGGAATATTCATCAGCATCAGGTTTTGATCCTGAGTGACGCGCATTTCCACCGCTATCGGCTTGTTTGCCTGAGTCTGTTCCAGCGGTTGCTCCACCAGGGTCGCCAGATCACGCATTTGTGCCGCATTCAAATCCCCCAGGGGCAGGCTCACCGGGTACACATAAAGCCCAGCTTGCCGCTGTTGCAGAACATCGCGTGGCGCACCAGTGGCGGAAATTTTTGCTTTCGCCGTTTCATCCGCTGTCAGCCAATTTGCCGGAGGCAAAGCATCACTGGCATACACCTGCCGGGTACGTTGCAATTCCATCTGGTATTTTTGAATAAATTCAGCTTCGCCCAGCCGTTCCAGCAAAAATTTCAAGCGTGCCCGGGCGCGACGTTTACGATCCGAATAACGGTGATGCAGGGCCAGCACCGCTTCGATCACCGGCAACAATTCCGACTCTTTGATGAATTCTTCCAAAGTGATGGCCGCGCGCGGTTTGTGCCCGAGGCCACCCGCCGCCAACACCTTGTAACCGAATTTTCCATCGCGCCGAATGGCGATCACCGCCAAATCGTGAAACAGCCCCTGCGCGCAATCGGCCTCGCAACCGGAAAAACTCATTTTGAATTTACGCGGCAGATGTTGGGTCAGCGGGTGGCGCATGAAACGCTGTGCCACCGCATCTACCACCGGCTGCACGTTGCTGTGCTCGCAAGGGCAGACACCCGCCAGCGGGCAGGCGGTAATGTTGCGTACGGTATTTCCGCAGGCCTCGCGCGAGGTCAGCCCTTGTGCGCCCAGCTGTTCCAGCACCGCCGGGGTATCGCCCAGCGGGATGCTGTGTAACTGAATATCCTGTCGCGTGGTGACACTGGCGATATCCAGCTTTGAATAATCGTCCAGCACATCGGCAATGGCACTCAGTTGCTTCGCGGACACCCGGCCGCCGGGCAATTTGATGCGCACCATGTTGACGCCTTCCTGGCGTTGCCCGTACACGCCCTGTTGCAGGCGAATCGCCTGAAAACGGGTTTCATCGAGCTCTCCCGCCAACACACCCTTCACCGCCTGACGGTACTGAGTCAGCTCCCCGGTCTCTATCCAACGTTTGTTCTGTTCCATCTTTCTTCCCCCTGTAAATCCCAGTCCTTCGCTCACGCCACCAGCCGCAGGCCAATCACCAACAACAAACTGACCAGCACCGCACGCAACCAAGCCTCCGGCACCCGTACACTGAGTCGGCTACCCACATAAATGCCTGGCAACGAACCGATCAGCAGACTGCCCAGCAGCACCCAATCCACCGTACCCAGTTGCCAGTGACCAAGACCGGCAACGGCGGTCAACGGCACGGCATGAGCAAGATCCGTGCCCACCACACGCACCGCTTTCATGCGGGGATACAGCCAAAACAACGCGGCCACACCCATTGCACCCGCACCCACCGAGGTCAACGTGACCAGCACCCCCAGTACCGCGCCCGTCAACACCGTCGCGACATGAATTTTGTTTCCCGTTTCACCCGACAAGCGACTCGCTGTTGCGCTGCCTTGCGCCAGACGACGTCTGAACAACAAGGCAGCGGCGCTGATTATCAGCGCTATTCCCAGGGTGGTGGTCATCAAATTCTGCGCAAACTCCGTATGCAAGTTCACCTGCCGTAGCGCCAACAAGGTGAGCAGCGCGGCGGGCAAACTGCCCAACAACATCCGTCGCACGATGGGCCACTCCACCGAACCCAGGCGGGCATGCGTCCAGACACCATTGGCCTTGGTGATGGCGGCAAACATCAAGTCAGTACCCACTGCCACGGCGGGGGCGATGCCAAAACCGAAGATCAGCAATGGCGTCATCAGTGCGCCGCCACCCACCCCGGTCAGCCCGACCAGAGCGCCGACAGCAAAACCTGAAATAATAAAAATGATGTCCATGCGCGTGTATTTCCTGTGTGTGCGCAGACAGTAGCAAGCCACAAATAGATTGAAAAAGAATAAAAACCTCTTTATAAAGACCATTAAGTTCTTATTGAGCGCGCAAACGTGGCGCATACAGCAACCCATTCACCCCACGAAAAGAATCGAACCCATGCCACACACTGACGTCCATTGCAGACAAACCCACCCTGCTTTCACCGCCAAAACCACGACCACCGAGGGCAATACATGAAACTGCACCAACTACGTTGCATTTGCGCCGTCGCGGATCAGCAACTCAATGTCACCGCCGCAGCCGCCGCCATGTACACCTCCCAGCCGGGCGTCAGCAAACAAATCCGCCTGCTGGAAGCCGAGCTGGGTGTCCCCATTTTTGCCCGCGAGGGCAAACGGCTCACCGCTATTACCGAGCCCGGCGCCGAGATCATCCGCGCGGCACGACGTATGCTGCGCGAGACGGAGAACATCGGTCGCATCGGCGCCGACTACAATGACCAGGCGCACGGCACCCTGACCCTGGCCACCACACACACCCAGGCGCGTTATGTGTTGCCGCCGGTGATCCAGCAATTTCGCCAGCGTTTTCCCGAAGTCTATCTGCAACTGCGTCAGGGCAATCCCACCCAGATTTGCGACATGACCCAGCGCGGCGAAGCCGACATTGTCATCGCCACCGAGGCCGTGTCTGGCGCCGACGGGCTCATCGCCCTGCCGTGCTACCGTTGGCATCACTGCGTGGTGGTACCGCCAGACCACCCCCTGCTGGAAAAGACCGCGCCACTGACCTTGCAGGATTTGGCCGAGCACCCCATCGTTACCTACGATTTCGCCTTCGCCGGGCGCAGCCAGCTCAACGACGCCTTTCAGTCCGCCAAACTGCAACCCAAAATTGTCCTCACCGCGCTGGATGCCGACGTCATCAAGACTTACGTGGGGCTCGGCCTGGGCATCGGTCTGCTGGCCGATGTGGCCTTCGAGGCACAGCGCGACCGCGACCTGCGCCGCATCGACATCAGCCACCTGTTCCCGGCCAGCACCACTTGGGTAGGCATCCGCCGCGGCAGCTACCTGCGCCAGTTTATTTTCGATTTTGTGGAGCTGTTTGCCCCGCACCTGAGCCGGGCAAAATTGCGCGCCGCGCTCAATGTTGAATAGCGGAAAAAATGAGAACCAGGGGAACCAGCGGGGAATAAAACCACGGCCATTTTTTAACAGAACCAGAGTAGGGTAATTGCCAAACGAACCTGATATTCTTCAAGTTTTCTGGCCTCAGGATCAGACTCCATCGTTACTCACAACCACTGGCGAACCACATCATGAATCCAACCCCCCCCCAGCTCGACCCCAGCATTTTCAAAGCCTACGACATCCGCGGCATTGTCGATGACACCCTCACCGAAGACGCGGTGTACTGGATCGGGCGGGCGCTGGGAGCAGAGGCCGAGGCACGCGGCGAGCAACATATTTACGTGGCGCGTGATGGCCGCCTCTCCGGGCCGAAGCTCATCGCCGCACTCAGCAAAGGCCTGCTTGAAGCGGGGCGCGATGTCACCGACCTCGGCATGGTACCCACCCCGGTGCTGTACTACGCCGCCTACGAAATTGGCAGCGGCTCCGGCATCATGATCACTGGCAGCCATAATCCACCGCAGTACAACGGCCTGAAAATGGTGTTGGCTGGCACCACCCTGTCCGGGCCTGACATTCAATTACTGTGTAAACGCATCGAAACTGGCGACCTTGCCACCCGCCCCGAGGCTGGCAAACAGGATTCAACCGATGTGGTGACACAGTATATTGCCCGCATCATGGGCGACGTAAAACTGGCCAAACCGATGAAAGTCATCATCGACTGTGGCAATGGCGTTGCCGGCGTGGTCGCCCCGCAACTGCTGCGTGAACTGGGTTGCGAGGTCGTTGAATTATTTTGCGACGTAGACGGTACCTTCCCCAATCATCACCCCGACCCCAGCAAGCCGGAGAACCTGGTCGATCTGATAAAAGCACTCGCGGATCAAAACGCCGACATCGGTCTTGCCTTCGACGGCGATGGCGACCGCCTCGGCGTAGTCACCCCCAGCGGCAACGTAATCTGGGCCGACCGCCAAATGATGCTGTACGCGCAGGATGTGTTGTCCCGCAACCCCGGCGCAGAAATCATTTACGACGTCAAATGCACCACCAATCTGCATAAAATTATTGAGGCGGCTGGCGGCAAAGCCACCATGTGGAAAACCGGTCACAGCTTCATCAAGGCCAAACTCAAAGAAAGCGGCGCACAACTGGGCGGCGAAATGAGCGGCCACATCTTTTTCAAAGAACGCTGGTACGGTTTTGACGACGCCACTTACACCGCAGCGCGCCTGTTGGAAATCCTCGCTAAAGACGGCCGCTCGGCCGACGACATTTTTAACGCGCTGCCTGACAACATCAACACACCGGAATTGAATCTAATGACGGCTGAAGGGGAAAACCACCCACTCGTCAATAAGCTGGTTGCCGCTGCTGATTTCCCCGGTGCGAAAATCACCACCATCGATGGACTGCGGGTGGATTTCGAAGATGGCTTTGGATTGGTGCGGGCGTCTAATACAACGCCTTGTTTAGTATTTCGGTTTGAGGCGACGACGGAAGAAGCGTTGGCGCGGATTCAGAATGGGTTTCGTCAGCTTGTAGCGGCGCAGATTCCTGATGCTGATCTGCCTTTTTAAAACATCATTTGAAGTCGCAGAGCGGGCACGTTATTTGTACCCAGTTGTTAAAATTTCTGCGGATGATTTACTGTTAGTATTTTGGCGGCAATATATATTGTTAATAATAATGCTCATTTTCAGCCATGAATGGAATCCATAATGAATTTTGACTGCTTAACAAACCATGACATTGAGCACCTGGTGCGCTTGCCAAAGCAAGTCAAAAATCCCAATATTCGCTGGTCTGAAAAACCAGGCCACCGGCAAAAAAACTATAAAGTGACTAGCGGAGACTATTTGTTTGAGTTATATCTTCTTGTTTGAGTTATATCTTCGCCAGAATCAGATGGACATAGATAACTTTTCCTGCGGCCTATCTGTCATAAAACCAAACGGGCAACGCTTAACACTACTTCGTTACAATGGTAGCAACCATAGTCATGGGGATATTACCTTTGCTTGTCATATTCACAAAGCGACTGAAAAAGCGATTAATGAGGGTAAAAGTCCGGAAAGTCATGCCAAAGAAACAGATTTATACCATACTCTAGTCGGCGCGTTATCTCACTTGGTAGAAGATGCCAACATTGGCGGTTTGCCTAAGCTAAAAACTGATGAGCCTGATTTATTTAAATAGGAGGTGGCAATGCTTGACCTGCTAAATCAAGAACAACTTTGTGAGCAATTTTGTGCCAAGGTACAACTTCACCGTCGCAACAATGGCATGCTGATGTTGCAAACCCCATTTTCATATCTTGATGGGGATCAGTATGCATTATATCTTTCAGAAATTAGCACTGGCGGTATACGTGTTTCCGATGGTGGTCACACGCTAATGCATTTAAGTTATGAAAATGATGTCGATAAGTTTTTTTCAAGCACCAGAAATATACTTCTTCATCAAATCATTGCGGAACAAAACGTTAATTTCTCTGATGAAAATGGCCAGTTTTCTATTGATACCAGCGCTGATCATTTAGCAGAAGCAGCTTTCAAACTAGGCCAAGCTTTGACGCGCATTCATGATTTAACTTTCTTAAATCGTTCGCGTGTAGCGTCCACATTTTATGATGACCTAAAAGAGCAGTTAGCCACAATAGTTCCAGAAGAAAAAATTCAACATGACTATATTGTAAATGGACTACCTAACGCAGAGCAATATCCAGTTGACTTTTGTGTTGAGGGAAAATCAGGAACTCCTATTTTTTTATTTGGAATACTAAACAGAGATAAAGCAAGGCTAGCAACAATTTTTCTCCAATATTACCATCAACAGCATATCGATTTTGACTCACTGCTAGTTTTTGAAGATCAGGAAGAAATCCCGCGCTCAGACCTTTCAAGACTTTCCAATGTCGGTGGTGAAATGATTTCTTCATTAAACGCTGAAGATGACTTCCGAAGGAAAATTGAAAAGAAAGCCGCGTAGCTAACATGCAGCCAGAAAATACGTGCCCACCCTGCACCCCACCAAACATTGAGGATCAAAAAGTCAGACTCGTTGACCTTGGAATATATGCCTGCCAGCTTCCATCTAAACTAAACCTCCGCAGTAAAGGAAGAAACAACAATGCTGAAAAACCGCGTACAAATTTTCGGTGGGCATGCCCACCCTACTCGGCATCTTGGAAAATCTACACGAGGTTAGTGATCCCAAACCTCAGACCCGTTACAATACCCCCATGACCCTCGATGCCAAATCCGCAATGAACGTCGCCCACGTGCTGACCGAGGCGCTGCCTTATATTCAGCGCTTCGCCGGCAAGACCATCGTCATTAAATACGGTGGCAATGCCATGGTGGACGATGAGCTGAAGAACAGCTTCGCACGCGATATCGTGCTGATGAAAACCGTGGGCATTAATCCCGTGGTGGTGCACGGTGGCGGGCCACAAATCGGCAAGCTGCTGGAGCGCATTGGCAAGGAGACCGAATTCGTCAACGGCATGCGCGTCACCGACAGCGAAACCATGGACGTGGTAGAAATGGTGCTGGGCGGTCTGGTGAATAAAGAAATCGTTAGTCTTATCAATCGCAAAGGTGGCAATGCCGTGGGCCTCACCGGCAAGGACGGTGACATGATCCGCGCCCACAAACTCACCTTCGAAAAAACCGCGCCAGAAATGAATGCCTCGGAAATCGTCGACATCGGCCACGTGGGCGAAGTCACCAGCATTGACCCTGCCGTGGTGGACATGTTGGTGGGCGGTAATTTTATCCCGGTGATCGCGCCCATTGGCGTCGGCCAGGATGGTCAGTCGTACAATATCAATGCCGACCTGGTGGCCGGTAAACTAGCGGAAACGTTGAGCGCCGAAAAACTGATTTTACTCACCAACACCGCGGGCTTGCTCGACAAAGACGGCGAACTGCTCACTGGGCTAGGTACAGATCGGGTCAATGAGCTAATTGCTGATGGCACCATTCACGGTGGCATGTTGCCAAAGATTCGTTGCGCATTGGAAGCGGTGCAAGCCGGTGTGAGCACCGCGCACATTATCGATGGCCGGGTTCAACACGCGGTGATGCTGGAAATCTTCACGGATGATGGCGTTGGTACCTTGATACGTTCACGCAATACCTGATCACCTCCCACCCATCCGCATTCCCACTGGAGACGTCAATCGTGTCTGATAAACCCAAGCGCGCCCAACAAATCCTCGAAGCCCTCGCGCTTCAACTGGAAACCCATCCCGGTAAACGCATTACCACCGCCGCGCTGGCAAAAGAGGTCGGCGTTTCCGAAGCCGCGTTGTATCGCCACTTTCCCAGCAAGGCACGCATGTTTGAGGCGCTGATCGAATTTATCGAGGACACGGTGTTTGGACTAGTGACGCAAATTCTCGAACAACACCACAGCGCCGCCGCACGTTGCGAGCACATCCTCAACATGCTACTGGGCTTTTCGGCACGCAATCCAGGACTGACACGTATTCTGGTCGGTGACGCATTGACCGGTGAACATGATCGACTACGGGTGCGCATTTCTCAATTTTACGATCGTCTCGAAACTCAGCTCAAACAAATCTTGCGCGAAGCCGAAAGTAAAAATGAGTTACCCGTGGGTCACCCTTCCACTGCCATCGCCAACCTGCTATTGGCCACGGCCGAGGGACGCATGAATCAATTTGTGCGCAGCGGTTTTCAATGGTCACCGCTGGAACGCTGGGAACAACAATGGACGCTGCTTGCAAGCGCGCTTTTCCCCACGCCCAGTAGTTTGGCAAAAAAATAATTCCCACTCAAGGTGGACTGGCTAACCCACTCTCTGCTGTTTCTCATTTCGCTAGTGGCGAATATTTTTTCCGCTTTTGCCGGCGGCGGTGCCGGGCTGCTGCAATTGCCTGCACTGATCTTTCTCGGCCTGCCTTTCGGGGTGGCATTGGCGACGCATAAAATCGCCAGCGTGGCATTGGGTATTGGTGCCACCCTGCGCAATTTACGTGAAGGGGGCCTGCAACGACGTTTGACCCTGTTTATTATTTTCTGTGGTATACCCGGTGTAGTGATCGGTGCCAGTGTGATTTTATTTGTACCGAATCGCAGTGCCGAAATTGCCCTCGGTTTCCTCACAGTGTCGCTCGGCCTGTATTCGATTTTTAAACCGGCGCTGGGACAAGCGACACGCTATCCCCAACAAAATCTTCGTCACTATATCATCGGCGGAAGCGTGTTATTTGCTATCGGCATTTTGAACGGTTCACTCACCTCCGGGACCGGGCTGTTTGTAACACTGTGGCTGGTGCGCTGGTTTGGGCTCGAATACAAACGCGCCGTGGCCCACACGCTGGTATTGGTCGGCCTGTTCTGGAATGGTAGCGGTGCAATCACCCTCGGCATGCTGGGCGATATTGAGTGGAGCTGGCTACCCGCCTTGCTAGCAGGTTCACTGCTAGGCGGTTACATCGGTGCACACCTGGCGATCACCCAGGGCAACCGGTGGATAAAACGCGCCTTTGAATTCATTACACTGGCCGTTGGATTAACACTGATATTTGGCTAACAGCACTACCACTCTATATTTTTTCGCCTATCAATTTTGTTGATCCTGGCGTTAAAACTCTCGATTATGATTTCACTGCCAACAACTTTCTGCGGTCTACACTAAAAGCATGGTGAACCACTAAGGAGGCACTGTTATGAAGCTCTATAAACTCGGCACCCACGTCGAGGGCTGGCAGAATATGCTTGAGCTGCTGGTCGCAACCTGGATAATCTTTTCTCCCTTCGCGCTCGGTTTTTGGAATAATCCTGCAGCCGGACTGACCACACTCTTTATCGGCGCAACTGCTATCTTTATTTCCCAACTCGGTCTTGCCAAACAACAACCCTGGGAAGAATGGGCGATACTTGTGCTGGCCGTAATCTTGATTGGTTCACCCTGGTTATTTGGTTACGCAACCGTAGCGGCTGCGGCATGGAGTGCTGTCATTTCCGGAGGCATGCTGGCGGCATTAAGTGTCAGTGCGATGACCACGGAATACGCGGAAATGCATCGTGTGTCCAATTTGCATTCCTGAACAGGCGCTTTCGATATTCATGTATATTTTGACGGTGGTGCCAGACGCAGAAAAAAGAAACATGTTATAGATTGTATTTACCGACAAAAAGCTTCATTTTATCGCACACGCTTCCTTAACGTGTGCTGACCCGCTCGGTTCAGCAGCCAGTTGGCCGAGTGGGTCTTTTTTTGTCCCCTCATCCCGGCGCTGTCGCTTGGGGAAGCTTTAGTGGCTTCTGCGCGACACCCATTAACGTCTGAATAATAAAATCCAAATTCACGAATAGACCAGAAGGTTCTTAAATTCACTTTATCAAAGGATGGCTCTGGCACTCCCGGCGTGGACCAGTTGACTAGGCGCTGCTGTTTTACTTGGATAAATAAACCTTTACCGGAACGAATAAACCAAAGTGACTGCCGTTTCCGTATCGGTTTTTTCAACGCCCGCAGGCACTTCCGAGGTATTTTTTATAGTGTATGTAATTTTGGTCGCCAGACTTCGATTAATCTGTGCCGTCAAGGCTGTCACCGACTTGGTGATGGTACTGTTCTCGCCCACATCTATTGACAAATTCTCCGTCAGGCTACTAGTCTCACTCAATTTCCACACCAGCTTAGCAGCGCCGCGCAGAATCACTTCGTTATCACTGCCACCCGCTGCCAACTTACTTTGACGCGCACCGGGCCCTATTTCCAGATCCAGTATCAGTTTGGGCTCAGCCACTACACGTCGACCATAACCCAGGGTCTCACTGATTCGATAATCGTAACCGCTAAAACTGTCATCTTCATAATTGAGCATCATAAAAAAATAATTATGCTCACTAAACTTGTAATCACTCTGACCATTTAAGACATAACGCTCCGCCGTGGTAATGCCATGATCAGAACTCGTGAGTGATTCATAGGTCAGCGTGTGTCGCCAACTTTGTTGTTCAAATTGTACCTTGGCCTTGGCATTAATGGTCTCGGTTTCGGTGTTGCCTGTGGTATTCACAAAACCGAGCTCAACATTACCCTGCCAGCTACTGAAATTATCTTCAGCCGGTGTTGAGCTTACAATCACCAGCATCAACACAGCGAAAACATTCGCCTGCAACGACCTCATACGCATATTGATCTTTGCGCTTTTGTCTCTTTTTTCTTTACCTGCGTATAACACCCTAACCCTGTCATTTATGCGACCCCGTATTGCTGTTGGTAACTGCGAATCGCAGACAAGGCCTCAGCTTGCTCACCCTGTGTCTCAAGATATTCAATCAATTCTTTCAGACCGACGATACTGGTGACCTGCACACCATAATCTCTTTCGACTTCCTGAATAGCAGAAGTCACATGTTGGCCACGCTCCTGGCGATTCAGCGCAATAACCACACCAGCCAGCGTTGCTCCGGCGGACTGTATAATTTCAACCGACTCGCGCACCGAGGTTCCCGCCGAAATAACATCGTCAATAATTAACACCCGGCCCGCAAGCGGCGCGCCGACAATCAGACCCCCTTCACCATGATCCTTAGCTTCCTTGCGATTAAAACAGTAAGGAAGATCACGCTGATGCTCGTCAGCCAGGGCAATGGCCATGGTCGATACCAGTGGAATTCCCTTATAGGCCGGGCCATAAATCATATCGAATTCCATACCAGAGGCCATTACCGCCTGGGCGTAGTAGCGCCCTAGTCGTGCCAGGCTACTACCCGTGTTAAACAGGCCGCTATTAAAGAAATAAGGGCTGACTCGGCCTGACTTGAGGGTGAATTGCCCAAAGCGCAATACCTCAACATCGATGGCAAAGTCCAAAAATTCTCGTTGATAATCCTGCATGATGACCTTCCTGAAAGCCTGCGAATACGAACACGCCATTGTACCTCATCTCTAACGCGACGCTGGGGTATAATTCGCAGCCATGTTTTACCGTCCGTGATCACCAAACATGGTCAAATCCTTTCTACAATAATCGGAACATCCTATGAAAATTATTACCGCTAACGTCAACGGCATCCGCGCCGCAGAAAAAAAAGGCTTTTTTGAATGGCTGCAACGACAACAGGCCGATGTCATCTGCATCCAGGAAACCAAGGCGCAGGAACATCAATTGGAGGCACAGGATTTTTATCCTCAGGGCTACCACTGTTTTTACGTGGATGCCGAAAAAAAGGGCTATAGCGGTGTCGCCATTTATTCTCGCATCAAACCTCAGCGGGTGATCACCGGTCTGGGGGATGGTTTTGAGGATATGGATGCCGAAGGGCGTTTTGTGCAAGTTGATTTCGACACTCCGGAAACCGGAAAACTCAGCGTCATCTCTTTGTATCTACCCTCTGGCTCGTCCAAGGAAGAACGTCAACTCGTGAAATACAGCTTCATGGAACGCTTCACTGAAAAACTCAAAGCGATGCGTCGCAAGCGACGCGAATACGTGATTTGTGGCGACTGGAACATTGTTCACAAAGAGATCGACATCAAAAACTGGAAGAGCAATCAAAAAAATTCAGGCTGTCTCCCCGAAGAACGCGCCTGGTTAGATCAGCTGTTTGGCCCAATGGGGTTTGTCGATGCCTTTCGTGTCGCCAATCAACAGGCCGAGCAATACACCTGGTGGTCAAATCGCGGCCAAGCCTGGGCCAATAATGTTGGCTGGCGCATTGATTATCAAGTTGTCACCCCTGGCCTAAAAGACAAAATCCAATCCGCGGACATTTATAAAGACCAGCGGTTTTCCGATCATGCACCGCTTGTCATTGAATATCGCTCACTATAAATATACCGGGCAGTAAGCAGCGATTATATTTTTATCAATAATCCATCTATAAAATCAGGCGCTGGTTTGGCCAGGTGATAACCCTGGCCTAAATCGACACCAAGCTCAATCAACAATTCTGTTATATGCGAATTCTCAACAAATTCAGCGACACAGGGAATATTTAAACCCTTGGCCAAATCTACAATTGCCTTTACAAATAAGCGATCATCACTATCAACATGCAAGCTGCGAACAAAGCTACCATCAATTTTTATATAATCCACGGGAAGATTTCGCAAATAATGAAACGACGAGAAACCGATGCCAAAATCGTCCAATGCAAACTTACACCCTATGGCTCTCAAGGCATCAATAAACTCCCTCGCCTTGGACAGATTCTCCACTGCCTCTGTTTCTGTAACCTCAAACATCAAACTTTGCGGATCTGCCCCATAAGTACGAATTGCATTCTGAATAAACTCCAACATGACAACATTACCGAAATGGCGGCCCGATAAATTTATCGCCAGACTTACTGGCTTATGTGCCTTAATACTATCAGCCTGCGTCTTAATGGCATGATCAACCACCCAGCAATCAATATCACGAATGAGGCCAAAGCGTTCGGCGGTTTCAATGAATGCCCCTGGCGAAATCATTTCTCCATCTTCTCCGCGCATGCGCAACAACACTTCGTAATGAGTAATCAAGCCCGTGGCTAATTCCACCACAGGCTGGTAATACAGTACAAAACGGTGTTCTGATAATGCCCATCGAATGCGTTCCTCCCAGTGAATCTTCGCCTGCATGTTCCATAACTCAGAATCATCTTCACTAAACGCATGGACTTGACCACGACCTTTACGCTTAGCGGTGTACATTGCCGCATCCGCCTTGGCCAACAAATCACTGGGAACTGCACTCTGTGTCGGGAACAACGCGATGCCAATACTGGCACTCACCGGAATAATTTTTCCTCCGTGTTCAAGGTTTTCTTTCGCCAGCGCACCCAGCATTGCCATACCCACGGTATACGCTTCTGCAGATGTGCACTTAGGAATAACAATCCCAAATTCATCCCCCCCCAGTCTTCCCAATATATCAGTCCGCCTTAACACTTGGGATAAACGGCGAGACACATCAAGCAGGTACTCATCACCATATTGATGACCGTAGGTATCATTAACATATTTAAATTGATCAAGATCAACAAACAACAATGCTCCTTGCTGCTGATAACGTTCCGCAAAGGATATCGAATTCTCCAATTCTTTTTGAAAACGCCTGCGGTTTATCAAGCCCGTGAGCGGATCATGTTCCGCCAAATAAACAATACGGTCTTCTGTGGTTTTTTGATCCGTAATATCAAGAATCAAGCCACGAATAATGGGATTATTGTCTTCATCAAGTTCAACGCTATTTATAGCACGCACCCATACTATGTGGCCCTGACGATGGATCATTCTAAAATCAACGGTAAACGATTCCCCTTTTTTTGTATGCCCTTCAATTGTCTCCTCTACCCAGGCAAGGTCATCTTGCATAACGTGGCTCGACCAAAACCCGGGTTTTAGCCAATCCGGGACCGCATAGCCTATTAAATTTTGAGCCTCTCGACTCACAAAAGTAAATTGATAACCAGGTAGTCTCGCTTCCATAACCACTGCATCAATACCATCCAGCAATGCCTGCATAAATCGTGATTCACGCTCCAGTGCTGCGTGCTCTTTGCTCAATGCCTTTTTTGTTTCAACTAAATCCTTGGCAATAAAATGAAATATACTCGAAAGCTCATCGAGTCCCTTGTTTTCAGAAAACTCAAATTGATTTGCCAGCGGACCTACAGATAACGCTTTTGCACTCTTTTCCAGTTTACGAAGGTTGCCCGTGAACAAATAAGCAAAAGCCGCTGTAACGCACAGAGCAGCCAGCATTGCCATAATGCTAAATATGGATTCTTGAACGCGGGATGAAACAGATAAGGGTGCGGCGTCTTTCAACGGAAAGCCAACACGCAAGACTCCCAGTACTTTACGATTAAACTCTATTTGAGTTTCAACATCATAAATACCGTCAATCAATGCTTCCGCGTATGAGCCATCCATTTTCCATTGACCGGGCTGATCACCAAACGTGGCAATCAACATGCCATCCACATCCACTACTTCTGCATAGACGATTTCATTCGTGTCATGCAATCGGTTAAATACATCGGCCAACGGAGTGATGTCATTTTGCACAACTAAAGGGGTTATTGCCAAAACTACCAGGCGGCTTTTTGCCTGCATTCTATCATCAAGCAGGCCCACATCATTTGAGGGTGGCAGGTAGACATTATTGACCAGCAGAAAAACCAGCATCACAGCCTGCAATGTTACCAACAGGACAATAAGCCGTATGGAAAGCCTATTAGTTATGTTTTTCTTAAAAACCATTGACTCTATTTTCTGCGCACAGAAAATCTGCCTCCTGTTAGATATAGGCTAATAGCGGCTTTTTCAGGATATTTCTTAACTAGAAATGAATGGAAGGCTATCTGAGAAGGGGGGGCAAACACACCGGGCTGAAGCATATGCACAGCCCACTGTAACTTATACTCGGTCACTGTGTATAAAATTTTTGGCGAAACTCTACAGTGAAGGATTTTACGCTCCCTTCTGGCAAAATATTCACAACAAAATTAAGTATCTCTTCATGCGCCACATGAAATTCACTCAAATAATAAATTGAGCTGCCTTCATCAATCTCTCGCACTTTAAATTCCCGATACTGGCCCGTCAAGTTACTCGCACTTACGGTAACACTGGCACGCACAGGTTTCCCCAGTGGACTCACATTCGATGCCACTTTCTTTATCACCGAAATGGTCACCATCCCTCGGTTTTTACTGCGAACAATATTATATGCCTCTGCCATTCCAGGCTGCAGAGTATCGGTATTAAAGGCGTTATAATGGACGGTGTATTCACCGAAACTTATCGGCTCCCCCGCAATTGTCAGATTACACAGGGTGAGCAATGCGGCAGCTGTCATGAGTTTCATCAGGGTAGTATTTATTGGCACAACGTTATCTCCACTAAACTTCTATTGTTTACAGTACAGACACGAACCATCAGAAATAATCTTGACCCTGTCAATCAAGTTATCTTCAACTGGTTATAAGCCTTTTTACAACACTCACTTGCAATCAGGCATAAAGGCTAATACTAGTTGAAGGGTAGGAAAAAGGCACGATTTGAAGAATAACAATACATCATGCCAAAATTAGAATCTCTCTTCTCTTTGATGTGTTCAGTGCCCATTTAATCATGGATAAATCAGGAGGCAGCGACGGCCTTTCGATCAGGCTTTTGTAACGGTGCCAGAGGCGTATTAATTCCCTCAAGAATGCCGTTGATAGTTGCTAACTGCGACATCAATTCATCACCCTGTTTTTCCAAACTGGCAATATTATCGGAAAGCTTTTCGCGCGAATTTTTAATTTTTTGCAGATTAGCCAAACGCTTTTCCAGTTGCACCTTGCGCTCTTTAATTCGAGCGGCCAGTGGCCGCATCACTGAGCCCGCCCAATCCTCGGCATCCTGATTAGCTCGAAAATATATGTTACGTGCATGGCTCACCATGGATACGATAAATTTCTTTACCACAAAACTTTGCTCAGTCATCGCCGTCATCGAGCTATCTCTGAATTCACCCGCTTTTTTATAGAGCTGATCCAATTCCCGGGAATATCGCGCTGTAGTAAATAGCGTAGGATTCAAATTGTTAAAACCATGATCGTCGCGAAAACGGTCATATATCGACTGCACAATACCATTTGATTTTTCGGCCTGGTAATTCACTTGTGTCATTGCATCCCTGGCATTTTCAAAAAAATCTCTCATGCCTTTTTTCAGGCCGTGAGTTGTCCAGCTCTCCACCATATCTGTGCGCGTTTTTGAGATCATCTGATCCAGGCTATCCAAACCCAGGGCTTCTATTAATGCCACTAGCTGCCGCTTTAGCACATGACGGCTGGTCTGAAAGTTTTCCACATCTTTTTGATAAATACCCTGTTCGGTGCGCAATTTTTGCATAGTTTCCATCAGCACATCGGCGCTCTTGCCCGACAAGGAACGCAACTCGTCTAATTGCTGGTGTATCGCTTCGTGGCGCTCGGTCAACACGCCACGCGTGATTTCTACCAACGAGCCAATACGCGACACAATATTCTCACGGACCAAATGCTGTTTAGCCGGTAACACATCGTCCGACAGCGTCGCCTCCAAGGCCAGCAGACCGCTCTTTTCCAACAATTCTTCGTTGCCTTTTATGCGCGCCAACAACCCTTTTTGTGCAGAGACGGGATAGACGGTGCTGGCTTCAATATTCAGTAGCTGCGCGGTTTTCTCGACTTGAGCCTGAATGTTGGCATTGTTAGTGGCTTCATCTTGCAGCTCATCCCACAGGGTATCGATTTTATTCAGCACCACAATCAGCCCGCCACTTTCGTGATTTTCACGAAATGACTGAGCATGCTGACGCCAGATCTCCATGTCAGTTTTCGTCGCCCCGGTATCGGCGGCTAACACAAAAATGACAGCCTGCGCGTTGGGCAACATATCCATGGTCAGTTCCGGTTCCGCACCCATAGCATTAAGCCCCGGCGTGTCGAGAATCACCAAGCCTTGTTTCAATAAGGGGTGTGGAAAGCTGATCATCACATGCCGCCACATGGGGATTTCAATGCTCGTCGGCGACACTTCACACTGCTCAAATTCTTCTTTGGAATACAGGCCCAATTTAATCGCGCTCTCTACCGGCACCTTTTTAGTTTTCACAATCTCCTTGAAGGACTCCACCATGTGCTCAGGAGAATCTACGTCCAAGTCAGTATTGATCCAATTGTCGGGGTCTTGCTTGTATTCGCTGATGCTGGTGTCTTCAAGACGTGTCTCGATGGGCAACATGCGAATATAGGGTTTTTCAGTTTTGCTGTCGTGGAACAATTCGGTCGGACACATGGTGGTGCGGCCTGCGGAGGAGGGCAACAAGCGACGCTGATAATTCGCAAAAAAGATGGCGTTGATGAGCTCCGTTTTACCGCGAGAAAATTCTGCAGCAAAACCGATGGTAATGTGGTCCGAATCCAACGCATCAAGAATTTCGTACATGCGCAGATCATCTTCGGGACTACTCATTTCATGATCCGCAAGCCACTCACGATACGCCTTGATCTGGCTGATCATGTCTTCTTTCCAGCGACTATAGGCTTCTAATTGTTCGGTAAATTGGTCTTTTGCCATGCCTGTTTCTACTCGCATTTTGTCAATAAAATCCATGCACACCGGAACAGCACCGTGCACGGACAACATCTCGCTATCAATAACGGCCATTCTCGAGGGAAGTTTAGTCAAAGTCCTGCGGTGACGAGGGACTCCGACCAGCGGTTCAAATCAGCCCGTCAACGGCCTATTCTTCAGCCAGCATGGTATGAATCAACAGTGAATAGCCAAGGATCGTTTGCTCGCATGATAATGACGCTCGCCTTAGGTGACATCCGCACTGACCGTTCCAGGACATCGTCATCCCAGCAATACCAGCCTAGCTGATCCACACTCACCCAAAAGCCAGGCTGCGGCCAAGATCACTGATCGGAGCCACCAGCAAAAGGGTAAGGACTTGAATGCCGATCATCACCACGATGGGCGACAAATCAAAACCGTGAATCGGCGGCAGCACGCGCCGTGCCCGGCCCAGCAAAGGTTCATTGAGGCTGTACAACAGCGCTACCGCTGGATTATAGCCACCGGGGCTCACCCAACTGAGTATCACCTGAATCAATATGGTAAAGAAAAATATCTGTAACAGCAGCGCCAGCAACTCCGCAAAAGCCAACACCACCAAGCCACCCAGGTGAAAACTCAAACCGGCAATTAGGCCAATAACAAACAACTCCAGCATTTGCAATGCCAGCATCAGTACCACGGAGGCCATATCGATACCCCCGACGCTGGGGATCATGCGCCGCAACGGCACCAGTGGGGGATTAGTCACTTTCACCAGAAACTGGGAAACCGGGTTATAAAAATCCGCCCTCACCACCGCGAGCATGAAGCGGATCATCACCGCGCCGATGTACAGGCCAAATAACGTCTGCACCAAAAACACACCGGCATTCCCGGCGTAGGAACCTCCCATCATACGTCTCCCCTCTCGTCACCTAGCTCAGATGCCAGTTCCCGTGAGCGATCGAATGCCGCCTTGAGAACCTGCCCCATGATTTGATCAATGTCGTTTTCGGCCATCACCCGCAGACCCTGTTCCGTAGTACCACCGGGTGAGGTCACCCGCTCCCGCAAAGTGGCGGGAGACTCGCTGCTCTCCATCGCCATTTTGGCCGCACCCAAGGCAGTTTGCAGGGTCAGCAAACGAGCCGTCTGCGGTGGCAGACCCAATTTAGTACCAGCAGTCTCCATCGCTTCCATGATGCGAAAGAAATAGGCAGGACCGCTGCCGGACAAGGCCGTTACCGCGTCCATTTGTCCTTCTTCCTGCACCCACAGGGTGAGTCCAGCAGCACGCAGAATGGATTCCGCCAAATCCCGTTGTTCATCACTGACCGATTCACTGGCGTACAGGCCAATAGCCCCGGTCTGCACCAGGGCCGGGGTATTAGGCATCGCCCGCACCACGGCAACGGACTTGGCGCCTTCAGCATCACCACCCAGCCAACGATTGAGATCGGCACTGCGGATCCCGGCGGCAATGGTAATGACCAGCGGTTGGTGTTGCTGCACTGCCGGCGCCAGCTCTTGCGCCACAGACTTCAGCACCTGCGGCTTGACCGCCAGTACCACCACGTCTGCCTTGGTAATTGCCGCCACGTTGTCCTCCGTGGTGTATACCCCAAAATGGGCAGCAAGGCTTTCACGATTGCGGGCATTGGGATCGGCTACTGTGATCTGCCCGGAATGCAGGTTTTCGGTCAGCAGGCCACCGATCAGACTGGCGGCCATATTGCCACCGCCGATGAAGGTCAAGGTTATATTTTTCATGGTGAGCTTCTTTTAAAATAGTTTTTTAAAAACAGTTTTCTTAAAATTAAACTTTTAATGTGTACAGCACATTAACCGTGCGGCCCAGCGTTCGTCATCCGCGTCCGGGAACCAAAAATATCGCGACCAATACGCACGATGGTCGCGCCTTCAGCAATCGCCATCTCCAAATCTGTCGACATCCCCATGGACAGTGTATCCCAGTGTTGCCAGCCTCCCTGACTTCCGTCCACGCGTTGTTCCGTCCCTGGTTCCGTCTGCTCATCCGGGTGGTGGGTATTTTTCAACAGTGTAAAGGCCTCGGACACGGCATGAAAGGCCGCGCGCTGTTGCGTGGGATCTTTGCTTGCCGCGGGAATTGCCATCAGGCCGCGCAAACGCAGGCGCGGCATCTGCGCCACCAGCGCGGCCAGCGCCGGCAGTTCATCCAACGTGACGCCTGACTTACTGGCTTCAACACTCACATTAACCTGTAAACACACATTCAATGGTGGCAGCCCGGCGGGACGTTGTTCGTTGAGCCGTCGCGCAATTTTCGGCCGGTCAACGCTGTGCACCCAATGAAAATTTTTTGCAATGGCAGAAGTTTTGTTGGACTGGATGGGCCCAATGAAGTGCCACTGCACATCATGCCCAGACAAACCCTCGATTTTATCGACGGCCTCCTGCACGTAATTTTCCCCGAAGGCGGGGGCAACACCCGCAACGGCCAATTCCAGCAGGGCGCTGATTTCCTCGACCGGCTGGGTTTTACTCACCGGCAGGATTTGCACCGAGCCAACCGGCCGTCCGAATTGCCGCTCTGCGGCACGCACCCTCGCCACCACTTCACGCAGGCGCTGTTCCAGGTTCATCTTGCCGCTGGGGCCATTCTCAGGCATGGTCAATTCACTTCCGCTTGGGGTGTTTTATGACAACTTCGTCAAAGACGGGGACGATAAAGAATTTTACACTATCGGTCGCTATTTATTGTCATCACGGCTTTCGACGCTTAAGTGACTAATGATGTGTCACATGGTAATGAGTAACGATAGCGAGCAAAACAACGGGCACGACGACCCGCGACAAAAACAACGAAACGCATTGCAGGAGACCCGATGGATATCTCAGAATTGCTGGCCTTCAGCGTCAAAAACAACGCATCCGACTTGCACCTCTCCGCCGGAGAGCCACCGATGATCCGTGTCGATGGCGAAATCCGCCGCATCAACGTACCGCACATGGATCACAAAACCGTGCACGCGCTGATCTACGACATCATGAATGACCGCCAGCGCAAGGATTATGAAGAATTCCTCGAGGTCGATTTTTCATTCGAAATTCCTGATCTGGCCCGCTTTCGTGTCAACGCCTTTAATCACCAACGTGGTGCCGGTGCAGTTTTCCGGACCATTCCCAGCATCATCCTCAATTTCGAACAGCTGGGCTGCCCGGCCATCTTCGCCGACATTGCCGATACACCTCGCGGCCTGGTGCTGGTCACCGGACCCACCGGCTCGGGTAAATCCACTACCCTGGCGGCCATGGTGGATTACAAAAACGACAGCGAACACGCTCATATCCTCACCATCGAGGACCCCATCGAATTTGTCCACAAATCAAAAAAATGTCTGATTAACCAACGTGAAGTACACCGTCACACCTTAGGCTTCAACGAAGCCCTGCGCTCGGCGCTGCGCGAAGATCCCGATGTGATTCTGGTGGGCGAAATGCGTGACCCGGAAACCATTCGTCTAGCGCTAACTGCAGCCGAAACCGGCCATCTGGTATTTGGCACCCTGCACACCAGTTCTGCCGCCAAAACCATTGACCGTATCATCGACGTGTTCCCAGCGGCAGAAAAAGAAATGGTGCGTTCGATGTTGTCCGAATCCCTGCGCGCGGTTATTTCACAGACCCTGCTTAAAAAAGTCGGTGGCGGCCGTGTCGCGGCCCACGAAATCATGATTGCCAATCCGGCGATTCGTAACCTGATTCGTGAGGCCAAAGTCGCGCAGATGTATTCCGCCATCCAGACCGGTCAGGGCAGCGGCATGAAGACCCTCGACCAGGATCTGCAAGCATTATTGAAAAAGGGCATCATCACCAAGCAGGAAGCCGCGTCCAAGGCGGTGAATAAAGACACCTTCCTGTGATAGAGGGTATAAGCGATGCAAGCTGGGAAGATTTACCTGAATGCAGGATCATTTTTTATTGCACAAGCGTTCAACAGGTTTAATGGACAACGCAGGCCACTTTAACTCATGAGTCGGCAAGCGTTAGCTTATACCCCGTAAACCCTCAGGGATAAATCGTCACCCATGCCAGCAAAACCTTATAATATTATTCAGGATTTTCAGGCGCTACTGAAAGTTATGATTCGCAAAGAGGCATCGGACCTGTTCCTGACGGCGGGGCTTCCGGCCAGCCTCAAGATTAACGGCGAGATTTCACCCATCTCCGACGCCCCGCTAAATGGCGACCAGGTGCGCAAGCTGGCAATCTCACTGATGAGCGATCCGCAGCGCAACGAATTTGAGCACACCCTGGAATGCAATTTTGCCATTGACCCAGCGGATACCGGTCGCTTTCGCGTCAATATATTTCAGCAGAAAAATCACGTCGGCATCGTACTGCGCCGCATCAAGACAGACATTCCCACCTTTGAAGAACTTCAGGTACCTGAAGCACTGGCGGAACTGTGCATGGCCAAGCGCGGCCTGATTATTATCGCTGGTGCCACCGGCACCGGCAAATCCAGCACCCTAGCCGCGATGATTGGGCAGCGCAACCGCAACAGTCATGGCCACATTATTACCGTTGAAGACCCCATTGAATACGTGCACGAACACGATGGCTGCATCATCACCCAACGTGAAGTAGGCGTTGACACCATCAGCTTCGAAGCGGCGTTACGCAACACCCTGCGGCAGGCACCAGATGTAATTCTCATCGGTGAAATTCGCACCCGGGAAACCATGGAACACGCCATCGCCTTTGCCGAGACCGGCCATCTGTGTCTCACCACGCTGCACGCCAATAACGCCAATCAGGCGCTGGATCGTATTATTAATTTTTTCCCCAAAGACCGCCGCGAGCAAACCCTGTTGGATTTATCGCTTAATCTGCGCGCCATCATCGGCCAACAGCTGATCCCCACCAAGGATAAAACCGGCCGCTGTGCCGCCATCGAAATTCTCATCAACACACCGCTGGTCAGCCAACTGATTCGTGAAGGCAGTGTCACTGAACTCAAAGAGGTCATGGGTAAGTCGAACCAGCAAGGTATGAATACCTTCGACCAGGCCCTCTACGAACTCTACAAAGCTAAAAAGATTTCTTACGATGATGCCTTGCACCACGCCGACTCTGCCAATGAACTACGACTCATGATCAAGCTGGGCAACAAGGCCAGCGTCAAAAACATGAGTAATGCGCTCAGTGGGGTCAGGCTGTTGGGCGTGGATGATAAATAGGCGGGATTATACTGCCGGGAACACCGCGTTCGCCTCAAACACCGGTCCATCCACGCAAACACGTTTCATCGCCGGGCCACTGTCTGTCTGCACCTCCACGGTACAACCGGCACAACCCCCCACCGCACAGGCCATGAATTCTTCCAGTGACACCTGACAGGGTAAATGATATTCCCGCGCCAATCGGGCGACGGCTTCCAACATCGGGTGCGGGCCACAGGCGAACACCGCGACTTCTTTACGCTGTTCTACGCTGAGCGCATCCAACCAGGTGCGCGCCAGATCGGTCACATAACCTTCAAAGCATCCCGCATAGCCCTGTAAACTGGCGAGCCGTGAGGGGATACCCCAATCGTCCATCAAGGGCATCGCCGCAATCACCTCGCTGGGCACACCGGGCACCATCAACTTCGACGGCTGCGCTTTGAACGGAAACGGCACCTCTGAACCCATGATTACAAACGGATCGTAGGCACCTTTGATTTCCCGCAGGGCGTCGGCCAGAAACACCATGGGTGGAATGCCCACGCCGCCGCCAATCAACAGCGGGCGCGAGTGCTTCATGTGCGGTGTGAACGGCATGCCAATGGGGCCCATCACGGAAAGCACATCGTCTTTTTTACGCATCGCCAACAGACGCGTTCCCTCGCCCAGCACCTTGAACAGAAAATCCACCCAGCCGGCCTTAGCGCTAACCCGCATGATCGATAGCGGTCGGCGCATCGGCAAGGCCGGGTCACATTGAATATGGGCAAACTGCCCGGGCAGCGCGCACGCTGCCATCTGCGGGGCGTACAGACGCAAAATGACTTGCTCACCCGGATGATGTTCGCATTCCAGGATTTTGGCGTCTTCAACAAAAATGGTATCGCGGTGGGTCATATTCAGTACCGAGGTTCGAATCACTAGGAAAAATCAGGCTTTGACGTTAAACACCAGGTGCCCGGCGAGTAAAGTATGGGTTACACGGCCCTTGAATTCCCAGCCCAGGAAGGGCGAATTCTTTCCTTGGCTCCACATCGTCTCAGGGCTGAGCTGCCAGTATTGCTCGGGATCAAAGATGCACACATCGGCGCTATCACCTTCAGCAAGACCCGCGTCCAAACCGATAATCTCGGCAGGTGCTTGAGTCAGGCTGGCAATCGCCTTCGACAAACTCAACACACCCTCATCCACCAGTCGCAACGTTAAGGGCAACAGCGTTTCCAAGCCACTGATGCCAGGTTCGCTGGAGGGAAACGGTGCCAGTTTGGCATCCAGATCGTGCGGCTGGTGATCCGAGCAAATCGCACTGATGGTTCCGGTTTGCAGGGCCGCGCGCAGACCGTCGCGGTCGCGCTGGGTGCGCAGCGGCGGCTGCACATGGCATTGGCTGTCAAAAAAACCAATGTCCATTTCGGTGAGAAACAGGTGGTGCGCAGTGACGTCCGCAGTCACCGGTAGGCCATCGTATCGGGCACGCGCAATCATTTTCACCGCTCGCTCACTGGAGAGCTGACAGAAATGGGCACGCACCCCGGTCTGTTCGATGAGATGCAACTCGCGCGCCACGGCGATGGTTTCTGCGGACTCGGGAATGCCGGGCAGCCCCAAGCGCACGCTCACCGCCCCTTCGTGCGCACAACCCTCAGCGGCCAGCCACGGGTCTTGCGCATGCAAAAACACCGGCAGGTTTTGGCTTGCGGCATATTCCATGGCACGACGCATCACTTCGGTACTGCGAATCGCCACCGAGGCATTGCTGACGCCGACACAACCGGCCTCTTTCAGTGCACTCATTTCCGCCAGCTGTTCGCCTTGTAGATTTTGAGTCAAGGCTCCCAGCGACACGACGCGCGCAAACCCGGCCTGATCCGCACGATGGCGAATCAAATCCACCACCGCCGGAGTATCCGTTATCGGATAAGTGTCGGGCGGACAGACCAGGGTGGTGATGCCCGCTCTGGCGGCGGCCCGGGTTTCACTGGCGATGGTCGCCTTGTTTTCCTGACCCGGCTCACGCAGGCGCGCATGCAGATCCACCAGGCCGGGACAGACGATTTGGCCCTGCGCGTCGATAATTTTCGCCGCGTCAAAGCTGGCCGGTGCATTGCCCACGGCCAACACTTTGCCAGCGGCAATGTGCAGATCCGTCACTTGATCCACGCTGTTGACCGGGTCGATGAGGCGGCCGCCCACGATGGAAATTTTCATGAGTGGCCTCCTTCCGCCGCAACATCTTCAATCGGCGGGCGCCCCAGCACCATGGACATCACCGCCATGCGCACCGCAATGCCATTGCTGACCTGTTCGAGGATCACCGATTGCGGCCCATCGGCAATTTCGGAATCAATTTCCACGCCGCGATTAATCGGCCCGGGATGCATGACAATGGCGTCGGGCTTGGCCATCGCCAGTTTACTTTTGGTGAGGCCGTAATTCTGAAAATATTCATTTTCGCTGGGCAACATCGCGCTACGCATGCGTTCTTTTTGCAGCCGCAACATGATCACCACGTCGGCATCCCGCAGCCCGGCTTTCATATCGTGATAGACGTGCACCCCCAGACTTTCAACCTGATGAGGAATCAGCGTCTTCGGCGCGACCACCCGCACCTCACTCACTCCCAACGTGGTCAACGCGTGAATCTGCGAACGCGCCACGCGCGAATGCATGATGTCGCCGACAATGGCCACCGTGAGCGGCGCAAATTCGCCCTTGTGACGACGAATAGTGAACATGTCCAGTAGCGCCTGAGTCGGATGGGCGTGACGACCATCACCGGCGTTGACCACGCTGACGTGCGGCGCCACATGCTGGGCAATCAAATGCGCGGCACCACTGTCGCCGTGGCGCACCACAAACATGTCGCACTGCATGGCCTCCAGATTGCGCAGCATGTCCAGCAGGCTTTCACCCTTCACCGTCGCCGAGGTGTTGATGTTGATTTTCAGCACGTCCGCCGACAGCCGTTTGGCGGCCAGCTCAAAGGTGGTGAGGGTGCGGGTGCTGGCCTCAAAGAACAGGTTCACCACCGTCTTGCCGCGCAGCAGGGGGACTTTACGTACTTGCGCATTGCGTACCTGCGGGTCGCCCACGCTGATAAACGATTCGGCGGTGTCGAGGATATCAACAATTTGTTGGCGCTTGAGACCTTCGATGGTCAGCAGGTGCCGCAACCGGCCCTGTTGATCCAACTGTATATTATGCTGCCTCATGGCGTCTCCACCACTTCCAGGCGCAACGGTTGCGGCCCGGTCAGCTTGATGTGCTCATGTTCGTCCAACGAAACATGGTGGCCCACGATGTCGGCCTGAATCGGCAGTTCGCGACCACTGCGCTCACCCAGCACCACCAACGTGACGGACGCGGGGCGGCCATAATCAAAAATCTCATTGAGTGCGGCGCGGATGGTGCGGCCAGTGTGCAGAATATCGTCCACCAGAATAATGTGCTGGTCATCGACGCGAGCCGGCAAATGTGAAGGTTTGACCTGGGGGTTCATGCCAATGCGCGAGAAATCATCACGATAAAAAGAGATATCCAGCTTGCCCAACGTTTGCTTGAGAGCCAGTTGCGCATGCAGTTGTTCGGCCACCCACACACCCCCAGTGTGTATGCCAATCATCAGCGCATCTTCCAGCGTACTGTTGTGAGCGGTACCGTTAGTGACATTGCCAACGTTGCGTTCAAAATGCACCCGTAACGCCTCCGCCATGTCGGAAATCAGCACCTCTATCTGCGGGTTGGAGTCCTGTGTTGTCATCGTGCGCCTTTTATCTCATGCGTCATTTTAGTTTTCGAGAGCGCATTTTCACCATCGTCTGATTCAAAACCTGCCACCGGCTTGCTGCCTGAGCCAGGACTCAAGAATAATTTTTGCCGCCACCTTGTCGATATCGGCGGCCTGTATCTTGCGCGACTTGCCCTTTAATTCTTCCTCAGCCTGCAAGGACGACAGTCGTTCATCCATCAAATGGGCGCGCAGATTGTAGCGCCCATGCAACTGATTCCCAAATCGCTGCGCGCGACGACTCAATTCACTCTCCGAGTTGTCCATATTCAGCGGCAGGCCCACCACCACTTCGTCCGGTTGCCACTGTTCGATGAGGCGGGTGATGGCCTCCCAGTCCGGTTTGCCGTCAGTGGCGCGCACCGTACACAGGGCCGTGGCGGTGCCCGTCAATTCCTGACCCACCGCCACCCCGATGCGTTGGGTGCCGTAGTCGAAGCCTAACAGGGTGCGGCTTTTTCCTGCGTTCATGCGTGTCCCGCGTCACCTGTCAGCTGGTGAATGTCGATACCGATCAACTTCGCGGCCGCCTCCCAGCGCGTTGACACCTCGGCATCAAAGATAATCTGGCTGTTGGCCGCCACATTGAGCCAGGCATTGCTACGAATCTCTTCTTCCAGCTGACCCGCACCCCAACCGGCATAACCCAATGCCACCAAACTATTTTCCGGACCACGGCCTGCCGCCATGGCGGTGATAATGTCATTAGAGGTGGTCAGCGAAATCTGCTCGGTCACCGGCAGCGTGGCTTCCCACGGCTCGCCGGTCTGATGCAGGACAAAGCCACGCTCAACATCCACCGGGCCACCCCGAAATACCGGCTGCTTTTTGAGCATGTCGTCTTGCAAGGGGTGTTGGTCCATTTGTTCCATCAGCTCACCCACGGTCAAATCCACCGGCTGATTGATGATGATGGCCATGGCGCCATTTTGATTGTGCTCACAGATGTACGCCACGCTGTGAAAAAAGTTGGGGTCCAACAACGTTGGCATTGCGATGAGAAACTGATTCGTCAAATAACCGGATTCGGCCATGCAGGTAGTATGAAGCCAAGCAGCAGCAGTAACAAGTTTTTGTTGTTCGTTAGACCGCAAATTATTTTACGGTCTATTTTGCCCGCTGTTTCGCTGACGACCCCGCCCGCTATTTTGTGGCCTATTTTTCCCGTTATTTCGCTGCCTATTTTGCCGAGAACCGCCGGCCAGCCTCAAACACCCAGGTGCGGGTGATCACCAGTTCGTCGACCTCTTTGCGAATGTCTTCCGAGAAACGCGCAAACGGTGCGGCTAAACGCACAATGCGCATCGCGCCGTCATCGAGAATTTTGTGTCCCGATGACTGACGAATCTCGATCGCCTTGATGCTACCGTCACTGCCGAGCGTCACCGCCATAATCAGGCTGCCCGAGAGTTTTTGTCGCTTGGCCTCGTCGGGAAAATTAATCTTGCCGATGCGTTCCACCTTGGCGCGCCAGGCCTCTTCGTAAGACGCGTAACGATATTCCTGGGTGCGGGCGGAAATATATTTACGCTTGGGGCGATGCGCAAATACCCGCTGGGTCTGATCAATCTCCGCCGAAAGCCGGGCGATCTCCTTGCTGCGCGACAATAATTGCGCCGCCGTAAACCGCTGTTCCTGCTCCAGCTGTGGCGCAGCAATACCCGCTGAAATCTTGCGTTCTGAGCTGGCCGCAGTCAGCAGCTGTTTGCGTTGCGGCTCCGGCTGGGTGGCGATCCTGGTTTCCGGCACGAATTCGCGCACTTGACCTTCTTCACCCGTGGGCACCACCGGCGTCACCTCGGTGGACGGCCGCACCTTTTCCTCAGTATCACCGCCCCCTTCCTGACTGGCCTGGGCCAGGAAATCAGCGTCTTTAATGTCTTTGTCGGTACGACTTTGCACCAGGGTCACTTCCAGGCCCGGCAATTTTTGTGGTGGCTGGAGACGATCTTCCTGACTGAAACTGATGCCGAGAATAATCAGGCTGTGCAACACCACGGCGAAAAATATCGTCAAACTGAGACGATCACCGGTAGTGACCTTGGGACGCACCGAAGGCGTCTTGCGCGTTTGCTGCATCGGTGATTGTGTTGCTTGTGCCGCTGTCATCTTACCTGTCTCAAAATCTCAATCTATTCTACTTTACTCTGCATTCACCGGGGGCTATTCAAACGCGCCAGCACGGTGCGGGTCAACCAGCCACTGAGCACCCCCAATATAGCCGCCAGCGACATCAGCACCGGATACAGGGTCAACAGCCCCGAGTGCGGCACAAACAACAGATAAGCCACCCAGAATTGCCCACTCATGTGGGCCAGGGCCGCCGCCACGCCGAGACCAATCGGCCCCGCCGCCCAACCCGGCAAGGCCCGGGCTATCAGCACCAGCACCCCCAATACCGCCACGCTGGCCAGGGCACCGGCGGCGGAGAGGAAAAAGGTCGGCGACAAAAAGGTACCGATCAAAATGCTGCCCACCAATACCCGCAACAGCGACACCCAGGCCGCCATTTTCCAGCCGTAGCGGCACAGCACCAACAGCGTCACCACATTGGCCAGCCCCGGCTTGATGCCCGGCAACGGGCTGGGCAGGGCGCTTTCGGCAATATGAATGGTAATCGCCAGGGCAGTAAAGCCGGCGATGAGATAATCGTCTCGCGTGGTTTGAATAAGTGAGTTCATGACAGCATACATTTAGTCGGTATTAAAGAAACCTCAGGTGAATATGAGACACCAAAAGTAGCGCGTTTCTTAAAGAACCTACTTTTGGTAGCGAGGCAAAATTTAGCGAAAAAATGCCGCTTACACGGGGTTTGTCGATTCACGATCCCGCATTTTAAGCTGAATTTTGCCGCAGTATCGTGCCACATGAGGGTTTCTCAATGCCTGCTAAAAATTGATCGCATCGAAGCGTGGGTCACTGCCCAAAATTCGCAGGCTCACCCGGTTCGGCAAACACACCGCCACCTCACCCCCCTGGTTCAACCAACCCGCGTGCACACACAGTTTGTTGAGGCAGGGCGAGGCGGCAAATCGCACCTGACCGTCGCGCACCTGAATAAAATTCTCGCCCAGCGGCCCCGGCACCACCAGGTCATGATCGTGAAACAGATTGAGACGCGCCCAGGGTTTACCATCAACCATCACCAAGGCCTCCGCACCGTGGCCATCGGACGACCAATAATTGACGTACAGGCCCACCAACAAGCCCGCCGCCAACAACAGCACCAGGCCATCGCCGCGACTCAAACCCAACGAGCCCCATCGTTTCACAGAGGCTCGCTGACCACGACATTGGGCGGGGTTTCAGGGTCCGTCACAGGCTCAAACGCGGGTTCAAAGTGAAGACGTTCCCTAATACCCGGGGTGATCTGCACACCGCCTTTTTCATCCACCAGCATGACCCCGGTGATACCCATGGCGCGCGCCACCGGCAACCAATCTTCCATTTTCGGGCCCGCCACAAACAACGCGGTGGCCGCGGCGTCGGCAAGATCCGCCTGTCGCGCAAACACCGTCACCGAACTCAATCCCTGTGCCGGATACCCCGTGCGTGGGTCAATAATGTGGTCATAACGGGTGCCCTGCCAATCGAAATAGCGCTCGTAATCCCCAGAAGTGAACACGCTCTCATCGCCTTCTACCTCCACCGAGGCCAGAATACCCGCCTTGTGTGGGTGGCGAATCCCGATCCGCCAGGGCCGATCCCCGTGACGACCGATCGCCCGCAGATCACCCCCGGCATTCACCACCGCGTTTTGAATACCCGCCTCCCGCAATATCGCGATGGCGTGATCGACGGCATAGCCTTTGGCGAAGGCCCCAAAATCCAGCTTTACTGCCGGGTTCCGGGTCTGCATTTTCAGACCCTCGATACGAATATCCGCCATCGATGGATGCTGATCGAGGATCGCACGAATCGCCGCATCGTTGGGGGGCGGCCCTTTCGGCGGTTCATTACCGGCAAAACCCCACAGCGCGACAAGTTTGCCGATGGCAGGATTAAACAAGCCACCGCTGAGCCGGGACAATTCTGCCCCACGCTTCACCAGCGGCAGCACCGAAGGCGCGGCGGCAAAGGGCTCACCCTCGGCCAACATCGCATTGACCCGACTCAAACTCCCCGCATGCCAGGCATGCCAGGTGCGGTGCATAAAATCAAAATCTGCGGCCAGGCGTGCCACCTGCTGGCGCGCTTTCGTCTCCTCTACCCCCCACAACTTGATGTCCACCACGGTACCGAACACCAGTAATTGCTCGTGATAAACGGCAGGCTTCGGGCTACAGCTGGCCAGGAAAACGAGGGAAAATAACCCGAAAATGCGGACAAATGTGCCGATCATGCGCCGATTGAACCACTTTCCAGTTTGGCTTCTTGCAGTTTGGACGCGATGGCCTCCATCAATTGCCCGGCGATATCCAGCCCGTACAAGCCATCCAGCTCCCGAATGCAGGTCGGACTGGTGACATTGATCTCAGTCAGGTAATCACCGATCACGTCTAGCCCCACGAACATCAACCCCATGACCTTGAGTCGCGGGCCGACCTGCGCGCAAATCCAGCGGTCGCGCTCCGACAGTTCCACCCCCACGCCAGTACCGCCCACCGCGAGATTGCCCCGCGTCTCGCCCTTGGCTGGCACCCGCGCCAGGGCGTAAGGCACCGGTTCACCGTCAATCAACAAAATGCGTTTGTCGCCCGCGCTGATCTCTGGAATATAACGTTGCACCATCGCGTAGCGCTGGCCGTATTCCGTAAGCGTCTCGAAAATCACGCCAATATTGGGATCATCGGCACGCACCCGAAAAATAGAGGCACCGCCCATGGCGTCCAGGGGTTTGATGATGACGTCACTCTGCTCGACCAGAAAGGCCCGCAGGCGACCCTGGTCACGAGTCACCAGGGTCGGTGGCGTACATTGGGGAAACCAGGCGCAAGCCAGTTTTTCATTGGCCTCGCGCAGGGCGCGGGTACGATTGACCACCAGGGTGCCTTCTGCCTCAGCCAAGGCCAGCATCTGGGTGGCATACAAATATTCGGTGTCAATGGGCGGATCTTTGCGCATCAGCACCACATCCAGCTCACTCAATGGTGTTTCCTGCGCTTCACCCAGCTCAAACCAGTCCGTCGCATCATCGCGCACGGTCAACGCACGCAGCCGTGCAAAGGCCCGGCCATCACGCAAAAACAAATCACTCATTTCCCAATAAAATAGTGACCAACCGCGTGTCTGCGCCGCCAGAGCCATGGCCAAACTACTGTCCTTATGGGGTTTAATCGCACCAATGGGATCCATCAAAAGACCAAGTTTGATCATATTTTGTTCGCCGCCCAAAAATTATTTGTGTGACTGCTCTTCTGAAACATACGCTTAAAACCCTAAAACAACGAACACCCCCTCAGGAAAAATACTGGCCGTGATCATGCGCCAAGATAATTCTCACGACGATACCCCCTCAATACTGTGGCATTCGCAGGAAGACCTTTAGTATCCAACCTGCCGGCCGATAGTTTGAAAGAGCTGCCGGTCAAACTAATATACCTATGAACAGCAGGCGCTTATGGATTGTACTTGAATAATGTGATAAATAAATGGGGCGATGCCATTGATTTAACAGGCGACTTTACGGTTGTAGTCCCTTGACGAACTTACCGTGATGCAACACCTGCCTTAACGGGTAGAATCACTAACGCGAAGCAACCGGACTTTGCTGACATAGTTATGAACCGATAAGATAAGCGATATAAATTCGCACAAAATTCCGGTAAGCAAGGTGACAGGGAAACTGCCAAAGCACGACAAGTAATTTCAGCTAGCAGCAATTTCCCCAAAAAAGGATATTCAATCCCGGCGAACGGCAACGTCGCTTTTAGCCTGGGGTACTTACGGATTAAAAAATAAGTAGAGGTGAAGCGGTGTCTAGCAATACAGAAGAATCCAGCCTAGCGGGCGTCAAGGTGATGGTTATTGATGACAGTAAAACCATCCGCCGGACAGCCGAAACGCTACTCAAGAAAGCGGGCTGTGAAGTGGTTACCGCCAACGATGGTTTTGAAGCATTGGCAAAGATTACGGATCAAAATCCCGACGTTATTTTTGTCGATATCATGATGCCGCGGTTAGATGGTTATCAAACCTGCGCACTCATCAAAAAAAATCACAATTACAAAAATACACCCGTCATTCTGCTGACCAGTAAAGATGGTTTGTTTGATCGCGCGCGCGGTCGCATCGTTGGCTCGGATCGATATCTGACAAAACCCTTTACCAAAGACGAATTATTAAATGCCATTAGAGAACACTTGGCTGGATCCCACTAGCATTGTCCATTGTCGCTTTTTATTAACCAAGCAACACATTTTTAATCTAGCACTGTAAATTTGGAGCAGCACTCATGGCAAATATTTTAATTGTTGACGATTCACCCACTGAAGTTCATGTATTAACCGCCATGCTTGAAAAACATGGTTTTTCCGTTGCCTCGGCAAACAATGGCGAAGAGGGCATCGACAAAGCAAAATCTGAAAAACCGGATCTCATCCTGATGGATGTCGTAATGCCTGGCATGAACGGCTTTCAAGCCGCGCGTCAGATTTCCACTGATCCAGAAACAACGAGTATCCCGATTATTATCGTCAGCACCAAAGATCAGGAAACAGATAAAATGTGGGGGCTACGCCAAGGTGCGAAAGACTACGTCACAAAGCCTGCACAGGAAAAAGAATTAATCAGCAAAATTAATACCCTGCTGGGTGTTTAAGAAAGTGACAATGTCTGCACAACAGTCTGCACACACAAAATTATACATTGAAAATTGATACTAAACGGTAAGGACACGTGGCTAATAAACAACATCCCTTTGACCTTCTCCAATCGCTGGAGCAGCAAAGTAAAGAACATGCCAGAGGGCTCCCCCAGCAAATCAAAGCACGCTCACTGTGGAGTGGCATTTGTTTCCGTATTGGCGACATCGCCATGGTTGCACCACTGACCCAAATCAACGAAATCTTGCATTACCCTCGCCTCTCTCTGGTACCCGGCACTCTGCCATGGGTAAAAGGACTGGCTAACATTCGCGGCACTTTGCTACCCATTATGGATTTGCAAAGTTACCTGGGACAAACACCCATTCAGCTCAATGCTAAATCTCGAATATTAGTCATTCAACAAGGCGAGTTGTCCGCCGGATTACTGGTCAACGAGGTCACCGGGCTACGCCATTTTGACCCGGGCAATCGTGTCACCCGAATTCGAAAAATGGATCCCACGATCAAAGCTCATGTCCGCGGAGCCTTTCAACTAAAGGATATAACCTGGCATTTATTTGATATGTCAGTACTGACAGATGATCCACACTTTTACAAAGTCGCCGTCTGATATTCATGGCCATTCAAAATAAAAATGTTATCCGTATAAAAACTTATAAATAAACTGAGTACCAAAACTAGGGGCTAGGAGCCAACCACGATGAAAATAGCATCTCATTCCAAATTTGCCGCAGATACCGGTTTACTGACACTGGGCGCCGTGCTTTTGGTTCTACTGGCCTCTTCCGTTGCCGCCTTCTTCTACGTAGGCACCAACGCTGACAATGACAAAGAATACATCAACCTTGCCGGTGAACAACGCGTACTTTCTCAGCGCATCGTAAAAAATGCGGTGGAGTCCGCCAGTGCCAACGTAGCGGCGTTTAAATTACTCCGTCAAACTCGGGATGAATTTGAAAATAACTTGAACCTGTTACGCGATGGTAACCCGGAGAGTGGCACGCCAGCATCACCGGAAGAAGTACAAGTGCTATTAATGGGCGTTGAAGCGCTATGGAAAGACTTCGGTAAAAATGCCGATGTGGTTCTTCGCGCCGAAGGCACCATCCGTATGCTCAGCGAATTTGTTGGCGCCATTAATGAAACTATGCCGGATCTGCTGGCACTTTCCGATGAAGTGGTTAGCCTGATGATTGAATCCGGCGCAAACGCCAGCCAAATTTATATTGCCAGTCGCCAATTGATGTTAGTACCCCGTATTTCAGTTAACGCCAATAAAGTATTGCAAGGCGGAGTTGGCTCCTCTGCGGCAGCCGAACGTTTTGGTCGTGACGCCGCGCTGTTTGGCCGGGTACTGAAAGGCATGCTCAAAGGTGATCGGAAAATGAATGTGCGCCGGGTACGTGATCCAGATGCCCGCGACAAGTTGAAGGAGGTCTCCGAGCACTTCGAAACCGTTCGCGAACTGGTGAGCCGCATTCTTGAACAAACCCCGTCACTGTTTGGCGCGCAAAAAGCCTCCACCAATATGGTGAAAAAGAGTGAAGCGCTGTTAGAAACCACCACCAGCCTGCAGGATGCCTATACCCAGTTAGATGCCAACCGACTTATTACCACTACTACCGGCAATATGCTGGGTGCTATGGCGCTGTTAATTCTCATTTGGTTAGGTATTAAAATTCAAACAGACACCCGTAAACGTCTGGCCGAAACAGCTGCCCAAAACAAACAGAATCAGGATGCCATCATGACTCTGCTTGATGAAATCGGTGATCTCGCGAATGGTGATCTCACCACCTCAGCTACAGTTACGGAAGACATTACTGGCGCCATCGCAGATGCCATTAACTACACCATTGACCAACTGAGGCGTCTGGTATCCTCCATCAACGAAGTCACCGTGCAAGTCTCATCTGCGGCCCAGGAAACTCAGGCAACGGCGATGCACCTGGCCGAAGCCAGTGATCACCAGGCCGAGCAGATCACCGCTGCCTCGGCTGCTGTCAATGAAATGGCAATTTCTATCGACACCGTATCCAGTAATGCCACAGAGTCTTCCGCAGTAGCAACCCGTTCCATGGAAATTGCCAAAAAGGGTGCCAGCGCGGTGCAAAATACTATCCGCGGCATGGACACCATCCGTGAGCAAATCCAGGAAACCTCCAAACGCATCAAACGCCTGGGTGAAAGTTCGCAGGAAATCGGTGACATGGTAGAACTGATCAATGACATCGCCGACCAAACCAACATCCTCGCCTTGAACGCCGCCATTCAGGCCGCCATGGCCGGTGAGTCCGGTCGTGGTTTCGCGGTGGTGGCCGACGAGGTGCAGAGACTCGCTGAAAAATCCACCGATGCCACCCGTCAGATCGAAGCACTGGTGAAAACCATCCAGTCCGATACCAATGAGGCCGTTGCGTCCATGGAGGCATCGACAACCCAGGTAGTGGAGGGGGCCAAATTGGCACTCAACGCCGGTGAAGCACTGGAAGAAATTGAAAGCGTATCGACACACCTGGCTGACCTCACCACCTCCATTTCTGAATCCGCACAGCAACAAGCCACAGCGGCATCCAGCATTTCGGAAAGTATGAACGTGATCCAGGAAGTCACCACGCAGACATCCGCCGGCACTAACGAAACATCGGCTTCCATCGGTAATCTGGCGGATTTGTCGAACGAACTGCGTAAATCTGTGGCCGGCTTCAAGCTGCCCGATTAATTGACTGTCACCTAACCACAGTCATCACCGTTATTACTTACGGTTACGATTTAGATGAAATCGAATATGGAATATCTACCCGGCTACGAGGACATGGTCGTCAAACGACTGCCGCAAATGGAACCCCAGCAGTTCCAGCAATGGGCTGCCTTGCTTAAAGAGCGGACGGGTATGCGGCTGCCGGATAATCGTATTTCATTTTTGGTCACCAACCTTGGTATGCGCATGCGAGAGCTGGGCATCCATGATTACCAAACCTATTACGACTATGTGAACACCGGCCGTGAAGGCATCATTGAATGGGATCAGCTGGTACATCATCTTACCGTTCACGAGACGCGCTTCCTCAGACAGGAAAGTGTGTTGTCACTGCTACGCAAAAAATTCTTACCCGCCCGTCACTCGCACTGCGAAGCAACAACACTGACGATCAATATCTGGAGCGTGGGTTGCTCCACCGGCGAAGAACCCTACAGCCTCGCTATGGCTGTTGACGATCACATGCGCACCCTGGGTTGCCCATATTATCTCGGCGTTACCGCCAGCGACATTAGCCGTAGCACACTAGCACATGGCCAAAAAGGTATTTACAGCCGACAACAAGTCAAAGATATCGAAGCGGATTGGCTTAACAACTATTTTGAAATTACTGAAGATGACAGATTTCAGGTACGCGATGAGTTACGAAAACGCGTCTGCTTTAACCACCTAAACATACTGGACGTGGGCACAACACCTATTGGCATGATGGATATTGTCATTTGCCAAAACTTGCTGATTTATTTTGATAAGGAGCAACGTATTCAAATTGCCAATACCTTAACCGACCATTTACAACCCGGCGGTTTATTAATTCTCGGTGTCGGCGAGCTGCTCAGTTGGAAGCACCCGAAACTAAAACGTTACCCCTACGAAAACACCCTGGCTTTTCAACATCAGTAATTAGTGAATTAACCATGCACTCACTACAGCAAAACATAACTCACAGGCACACCAGATAATTATGAGTGAACAACTCGATTACACCACGCTGTCGTGGGTTAAAGATGAAATCCAGGAAAGTCTGAATCAGACACACCAGGCATTGGAAGCTTTCGTCGAAGACCCCACCGACACCACACAAATCAGGTTCTGCGCGACCTATCTGCACCAGATTTATGGCACCCTGCAAATGGTGGAGATCTACGGTGCCGCGTTACTTGCCGAAGAAATGGAAAAGGTCGCCAACGCCCTGCTGAACAACCAGATCACACAAAAAGATGATGCCTTCGATGTCTTGTTTCGCGCCACCTTGCAACTACCCAATTATCTGGAAAGCCTGGAACGCGGGCAACCCGATATGCCCGTGGTACTGACACCGCTGCTCAATGATATGCGCGCCGCGCGTGGCGAACCCCTGCTCAGCGAAAGTGCGTTCTTCACTCCGAACCTGCAAGTGCCGCCCCCGGAAAAACATTTAGCGGCTGATAAAAAATATCCGGAGATGCAAGGCTACGCTCGCAAGTTACGACCCATTTATCAGATTTCTCTACTCGGTGTTCTGCGCGATAAAAACAATGCTAGCAGCCTGAAAAAAATGGCTGCGGTATTACGTGAATTGCAAAATGCCTCCACGGACGATAACAATCAACGGCTGTGGTGGGTTGCCGGAGGCATCGTCGAGTCGCTCATAGATGAGGGCCTGGATAAAAGCACCGCGCTGAAAATGCTCTTCGGCAAAATTGATCGTGAAATTAAACGCGTCATCGATGGCGGCGAATCTACGATTGCCGAGAACCCACCCTTAGACCTGCTTAAAAACTGCCTCTACTATACTGGCACATCGACATCCAGCGGACCCCGCGTCAGCGCCTTGAAACAGGCCTTTAATCTTGCCCAGTTATTGCCGTATGCCGGTGCGCTGGAGCAAGCAACCGACGACCTCATGAGTTCCACTGCCGACCTCATGGGCACGGTCTCCATCGTCATCAAAGAGGATTTGCTGCAAGTCAAAGACCAGCTGGATATTTTTGTACGAAGCACCGAACGCAATGTTAGCGATCTCTTACCTTTAGCAGACATACTCAGTCGCACCGCCGACACTCTGGCAATGCTCGGCCTGGGTGAGTTGCGTAAAGTCATACAAGGCCAGGCGACCCAACTCAAGCAACTGGTTGAGTCTGGAGAAAACCCTGCCGATGACGCATTGATGGAAACCGCCAGTGCATTGCTATACGTCGAGTCGTCACTCGACAATTTTCAAACACCACATCGCACGCATAACGTAGATGGAGCCCCGGATCTCTCGATACATGAAGACGATGATTCCGCTCTGCTGTTACCACTCAGCGAGCAGACTCAAATCGCGAACCTGGTCATCAAAGAGGCCAAACAGGTACTGGCCGATGTCAAAGAAGGATTTAATACCTTTGCTGTCGAACCGAATCAATTTGAAGCCATCCTTGATGCGCCCGCCAAGCTGGCCCAGATTCAGGGTGCGCTTGCCGTAATGAATCTGAATCGTGCCGCCAAATTGTTAGGTGCGGCCAATGCCTACATTCGTGAAGATGTCATCGCGGCTCACAAAAACCCCACGCCTGACCAATTGGATACCCTGGCCGACGCGATCACCAGTATTGAATTTTATCTCGAAGCCATTGAGGAGGGTCGCGGACAGCCCGAAGGCGTCTTGGCCGTTGCTGAAATTAGTGTTGAGCAACTTGGCCATCCCGTGGATTCTGTTTCTGACATCATCAACGTTGTATCAGAAACGCTTGCCGAAACTGAAGCCAGCCCTGACACACCCGAAACTATCGCGTCGCCAACGGAAGTCTTCCCCGCTCAGGATGTGGGTTCGCTATCCGAAACAAAGGATCTCAGCACAACTGAAATATCCAATGCGGCTGAGCTTGCTTCAGGGCCGGAACAATACCAGGAAGAAAATATCGACGAAGAAATCCTCGAAATTTTTGTCGAAGAAGCCGATGAAGTCCTGGTCACCATGACCGATTGTTTGCATGCCTGGCGTGCAAACAATGAAGACCTGAAACCACTGGAATCCCTGCGCCGTTCCTATCACACCATTAAGGGCAGCGGCCGACTTGCCGGCGCGATGGTGATGGGTGATTTTGCCTGGGCAATAGAGAATCTGCTCAATCGGGTCATGGACAATAAAATTGGCCCGAGCCTGGCCATGTTCACACTGTTGGACAACGCCGAAAATGTGGTTCGGGGTCTGCTGGCTCACCTGAAAAATGAAACCACGATCCGCCCCCCCGTAAAAACCCTGATCAACCAGGCCGAGGCCATGGCAAATGGCACGAAATTCAGTGCCAGTGAAATTACCTCAGCGACTCCCGCATCTGAATCAGAAACGGCTGAAACACTTACGCTTGATAACCCAATGCCTGACGACGATTCTTTATTAGCTAAGGACTCCTTGTTGGCTGAGGACTCTCTACTAACTGAAGACTCTCTACTAACTGAAGACTCTTTATTGGTTGAGGACTCTCTACTAACTGAAGACTCTTTATTAGCTGAGGACTCCTTGTTGGCTGAGGACTCTTTATTGGCTGAAGACTCCCTATTCGAAGAGGTTTCCCAACGGGATGAAGACTCCCCGTTGGTCGAACAGGCAATCGATGAACTGGAAGCCATTTCTCTGGAACTCAGCGCCGACGACGAACCAGCAACCGACGCCACAGGCCACGATCAAAAGACATCACAATACGAACCTGCGCTTATTGAGGTCTTCCGTAAGGAGGCCGCAACTCATATTGCTACCGTTCGCGAGTTTCTGCTCAATGCCAACGGTGAAGCGACCACCGTAGACGACGAATTACATCGTGCTTTTCATACGTTGCACGGCAGTGCACGCATGGCAAACGTCGCCTCCATATCTGAGCTCAGCGAAGCCACCGATCGCCTGATACGGGCAATGCATGAACGCGCCATGGCTGTCGACAATGATGGTCAATCGTTACTCTACCAAATCGCCGATGCCATCAAATCCCTGATTACCCATTTTGATACCGACAATTTTGTTCCCGCAGACAATTCGGCGCTACTGACCCAAATTGCTGAATTGCACGAGAGTGCGCTCTCCACGCCATTACCAACAGATTCCACCCCCGCTTCTTCGGCAGCCGCAAAGGACAGTGTGCCCATTGAAGAAGATGCCGAGCTGATCACGATTTTTGTCGATGAAGCTGGTGAAATTTTGCGCAGCACCGACACCTTGATGCAACAATGGCTTACCGCCGATGAAGCTGACCTGAGCGCCATTACCGAATTACAGCGTACCTTGCATACCCTGAAAGGCGGCGCACGCCTGGCCAACTTTGCGGCGATTGGCGACCTTACGCATGAATTGGAATCCCTCCTTGAGCATGTCGTTGAAGGCCGGTACACCGCGACTGAACCACTTCCGTCCGTCATTCAACAGGGGCTGGACTGGTTAACCGATGCCATCCGTCAGGTGCGAAACGGCACACCGGTCAACACCGCCGATACATTATTGTCACAATTTAATGACCTGGCATCCAGCAATGCCATGCCTGACGTCACCGATCAACTCCCTTCTGAGCTTATCAATTCCGCCGTCGATGACCTTATTCCAACGGACGATCTGCTGCTGGATTCACTGACTGAAGACACCACAGAAAAACCGCTCGAAGAGTTTGAAGAAATTGCCGAAAACACGCTTGACGACATTCTTGAAGACGCTCTTGACGAACAAGAAAATCCCGATACCTTCAGCGCCGAAACGGACACCGCCAGCACCGCGCTTGATGTCGATTATGATCCCGATTTGCTGGAAATCTTTCTCGAAGAAGCTGAAGAAATACAAGAAAATTCTGACCACACACTACAACAGTGGGCGACACAAAACGATAATCTCGACCACGTCACCGAATTACAACGCTTGTTACACACCCTGAAGGGTGGTGCACGCATGGCCAATGTCCCGGCCGTAGGTGATTTGGCTCACGCCATGGAATCATTGCTTGAGCGCATTACCGAAAAATATCTTGTCACAACGCCCGAGCATATCAGCCTCATACAAACCTGCCACGACTGGCTGATTGGCGCTCTGGAACAGGCACAAAAACTACAGCCCACCACGGTGCCTGCAGACCTGATGGCTCAACTGGAAGCCGCCATTAAAGGCGAAGAATACAGCTCCTCTGCCGCAACCATTACGGCGCCCAAAACACCCAGCGGAGAGATGGCTGTCCCAGCCAAACCGCATGCCAGTGACAACTTACCCGATACAGCCACTCTCGACGACGCGGATGCAGGCGAGATGGAAGAGCTGACAACGGCATACACCTTTGATACTCCTGAGGTTATTAAAACGGCCAAAAAAACGTCCTCGGCAGACGCCGATGAGCAGGTTCGTGTGCGTGCGGATTTACTCAATAATCTGGTCAACTTCTCGGGCGAGATCAATATCTATAATTCACGCATTGCACAACAATTGAGCGCAACCCGCTTTAACCTGGCGGAACTGGATCAAACGGTTCAACGCTTGCGCGAGCAACTTCGCAAGTTTGAAATCGAAACTGAAACCCAAATCATGTATCGTCATGAAACCACCTCGACGGACACTGAAGACTTCGACCCACTGGAACTGGATCGCTTCTCCACGATGCAACAAATCTCTCGTGGCATGGTAGAGAGTCTGGGCGATCTGACCAGCATTGAGGCATTACTGGAAAACCTTTCCGGTGAAACCGACGTACTGCTGCTACAACAACAACGTGTCACCAGCGAATTACAAGAAGGTCTGATGCGCACCCGCATGGTCGCGTTCTCCAGCATTTTGCCCCGCCTGCGTCGCATCATGCGTCAAACCTGTAAAGAGATTGGAAAAGAAGCCGATCTGCTGGTCACCGGTGGCGAGGGAGAACTTGATCGTAGTCAGCTCAATCGCATCATCCCTGCACTGGAACATATTTTACGCAACGCCATTGGCCACGGGCTGGAGATGCCCAAAGATCGCGAAAAGGCCGGCAAGCCCGTCAGCGGCAATGTCCATATCGTCTTCTCCCACGAAGGCTCGGAAGTAGTGCTCTCCATCTCGGATGATGGTGCGGGCATCAATATTGATGCCCTGCGCAAAAAAGCCATTGAAAAAAGTCACATGTTGGCGGACGCCGATCTCTCCGATACTGAAATCATCGAATTCATCCTTAAATCCGGTTTCAGCACCGCCGATAAAGTCACCCAGATTTCGGGTCGTGGGGTCGGCATGGACGTAGTCAACACCGAGGTAAAACAACTCGGCGGCACTCTACACATTGACTCCAGACCGGGTAAAGGCAGCACCTTCACTCTCCGGTTACCATTAACGGTGCTGGTTAACCAGGCACTAATGGTACAAGTTGCCGATGCAACCTATGCCATTCAGCTACCCAATATTGAACACGTGGTTCGTGTTGGTGGCGCTGACCTTGAGCCCCTGGTTCGTGCTGAAAAAACGCATTTTGATTATGCCGGTACTCAATACCAGTACCTTAACCTTGGCACCATTCTGCACGGTACCCCGCCGGTGATGCCACCGGGGCGACAACATGTACCACTGATGCTGATACGCAGCGCCGAACATCGCATCGCACTGCACGTTGATCACTTAATGGGTCGACAGGAAATTGTCATCAAGTCTGTTGGCCCCCAGCTCAGTAGCGTAGGCGTACTGAGTGGCGCCACCATTTTACCCGATGGCGAAGTCGCGTTAATATTGGACGTGGGTAATTTGGTGCGTTCTGCGGTGGCACAAATACATGGCAATGCTGAACCATTACTACCCAGCATAGACGCAGCGGCAGCCGCAGAAATAAAGATGCCAACCGTCATGATCGTCGATGATTCCATCACCGTGCGCAAGGTGACCGAACGTTTGCTGAAGCGCTACGAATACAACATTATTACTGCCAAGGATGGTGTCGATGCCCTCACCGTGATGCTCGAACAAATTCCCGACATCATGTTGCTAGACGTTGAAATGCCACGTATGGATGGTTATGAACTTGCCACCACCATGCGCAATGACGCGCGCCTTAAAACCGTGCCCATCATCATGATCACTTCGCGCACCGGGGACAAACACCGCCAGCGAGCGTTGAAGATCGGCGTCAATATGTACATGGGCAAGCCCTATCAGGAACAAGAATTAATCGATAATGTTCGCATTCTGACGGGTGCTGAACAGAGTTAGAGAGGCTCTGTTTTTATGCTTAACGTCATGCAAAAACACTCAACCCGGGTCGCCATTCTCGCCGGCTCAGAAAAGACACAACAACAGCTTTCAGACTTACTGGAAGGCGTGGGCTTGACGGTCGTTGCCCGTGACCTTCCCAATGATAATTTTCTGTCACGACTGGAAACCGTCTCACCCGATGTCATTTTAGTCGACCTTAGCGAGGCCAGTGAGCGTGAAACCGATGTCATCGACACCCTGCTGGATTACGATAAATTACCCATCCTGTTCAACGATAGCAGCCCCGCGGGCGGCGGTGCCACGGTACTTTGGGCCAAACAACTCGCCCGTAAATTGGCCGACATGGCATCCAAATATACCGCTGAAATTACCACTACAATCAAAAACAAATCATCCGTAAAAACATCAACAGAAGATACTGACACTCGCGCAATTCCCGTACACACTGCTGCGGTCATTGCCGACGCGGATGCAATCACACAAATAACTGCACCGACACCATCGCTAGAACCATTAACTGAGCCATTCGCGGAGCAGCCGGCAACTCCACCGCCAACCCATATACAACAAACATCACCCCCAACAACCCTTCATGAAGCCTCCACTAAGGCTGAGGGTGCCGCAGTCAATTTTTGGGTATTGGGTGCATCATTGGGTGGTCCACAGGCGGTACGCCAATTTCTCGCAGCGATTGAAGCTGATTTGCCAGTCGCCTTTATCCTGGCCCAGCACATTGGCGGCAACCATATTTCTTTACTAGCCGAACAACTGGATCGTGTTACCCCTTTCAAGGTGCTGCCCGGACGCTCAGGTTACCTGCTCCGACATCACGAGGTGGTGCTCGCCCCTGCGGATAAAACCATTAACATTACCGACGATGGTTATCTTTCCCTATTGCCGCCAAAACCCAATGCCATATATTCTCCCAGCATTGACGATGCCATGGCCGCCGTCGCAAAACATTACGGAAAATTGGCAGGCACAATTGTATTTAGCGGTATGGGCGATGATGGAGCTAAAGGCTGTGAGGTGATTGCAGCGCACGGCGGTATCGTCTGGGCGCAAGATGATGCGAGTTGTGTGATCAGCAGCATGCCGGATCAGGCACGCAAAACCAACACCGTTACCTACAGTGCAAACCCACGAACCCTCGCTGAAAAACTCTACCAATATTACAACGACAACCCCGGCTAATTTATCGCCCCTACTTACCCACTCGAAAATACCGCAACTGAGAAAAAACCATGAAACAACAAGTGACAGAAACAAGCAGTGTGGTTCGGGCCCAACTATTACCTTTGTCCAATATGCAAATGGTGTTACCCAATACCTGCATCGCTGAAGTCATCAGCTTACAAACTATTGAACCCATCAAAAAATCGCCCGACTGGTTACTCGGCATGACCCGCTGGCGCGGCATTCAAATACCCGTGATCTCCTTTGAGATCGCCAATGGCGTTTCCGCCGATGAATCTTCAAAGCACACCCGTATCGCCGTCATCAATAGCCTGAACAGTAAAAGTGAACTGCCCTTTTACGGTGTCATTACACAGGGTATTCCAAAACTGGTAACTCTGGAAAAAACCGATATCAGCGCCATCAAAAAACCCCACAAGACCCTGCCAATCGCCCTGGAACAAACCATGATTAATGACGCCGCGGCAATTATTCCTGACCAGAAAAAAATTGAAGAATTGCTTAAACAACAGGGAATCACCGTCACTTGAAATTAGCTGTTACACCACTAGTGTCCCACTAAGAACTTACAAAAAAGGCCTGAAAACCCGTTTGTTTTGATACAATGAAATTGCGAAAAGTCATTGAAAAACAAGAAGGAGTGCAGGCCTTGAGTCATCAGTAAGCGATCAGTAAACCCCATCTAAAAATCCATCCATCATCCGTAAGCGATCAG
>CAYNYJ010000005.1:0-545 GCA_964401355.1 uncultured Ectothiorhodospiraceae bacterium
CCACGGGTGTGGGTAACGATGCCGCCATCGCCGATAGATTTCTGAAAGAGCCGGTTCATCCCCACGGGTGTGGGGAACGCACCAGGTGATCCTGATGCTCTCCCCCAATATTCGGTTCATCCCCACGGGTGTGGGGAACGCTTTATTTAAAGTTTCATCCGTTTGTGTATTCGCGGTTCATCCCCACGGGTGTGGGGAACGCCGCTTTTTTTGTCGCTGTGCTACCCCAGTAGACGGTTCATCCCCACGGGTGTGGGGAACGCCCTCGCGTTATAACAAATCGGCCAAGTTCGCCCGGTTCATCCCCACGGGTGTGGGGAACGCGCTGGATTTGCCTTGTTATATTATTTTAGACCCGGTTCATCCCCACGGGTGTGGGGAACGCCTACGCTCTCTCCGCCCCACGCTGCGCGTGGCCGGTTCATCTCCACGGGTGTGGGGAACGCAATCTGATGATTGCTTTTGTTTATATTGACTCCGGTTCATCCCCACGGGTGTGGGGAACGCAAAAATAGAATACATTAGAAGATAATGATACACGGTTC